>CAYVOS010000050.1:0-2534 GCA_964453515.1 uncultured Candidatus Saccharibacteria bacterium
AACTAGAGAGTGGGGAGTGCTCGCATTTCGCATTTTGAGCGGCCAAGTCATTGGCCTCGGGCTGTTCACCCTAGCCTCACTGAAAACCGACGCCGGTATCGTTAGCTTTATGCAGGTACTCCCTATCATACCGCTCCTGGGTGTCATAGTTTTTCGGGAACATTTAACACGGCAGAAAGCTATTATCACTATCGTCGCATTTTTGGGTGCTGCGCTGGTCGTGGTGACTGATATTCATTCGCTTGCGCACCTTAATACCGGTGCTCTCCTATCACTGCTTTCAGCAGTCTTCTACTCGGCCATGCTTGTAACCCGTAAGTGGCACAAGGAACTCAATAACCAAGAAATCACTCTGGCATTCATGGTTTTTAGTTGTCTGTGTGCATACGTAATAAGTGTGGTATTCGACCATCGATGGATTATACCAAGTAGTCATTGGCATACAAGCTTTGTGCTAGTTGTAATTGGCGCGGGTATGCTCAGTGTGTTGGTGAACTTCCTTATTAGCTACGGCTTTGAACACGTAAGCGCCATTATTGCTGGCAACATTTTATCATTAGAGGAAGTCTTTGGAGCTCTGTTCGGATTTATCTTTTATGAACAACTGCTAGACACCAGAGAAATTATCGGTGGCCTTATTATACTTGCTTCGGTTGTTCTGATGAACTTTGCAATTAGGCATGAGGATAAAATAGCGGAAGGGCCAGTAGGAGCAGTTGGGTAGAGCAGGATTACCGACCAAGATCAGCTTAGCCAAATCGACATTGCTAAGAACCTCCTCAAAACTGTTCGTCATGCTGCCTACTCTAACCTCAATTCGACATAAGCTAGCCGTCAAGCTAGTAGCAACATTGACCCCATCAGAAGTCTATGTTGCATGTCGCTGAAATCAAAACTCGGTTTCTTAGGTTGTAGCTGGTAGGCTATAGGGCCGGATAACAGGTTAACGCCAAAGTTTACCGGGCTGCGATGTCTGGTGAGTTCGATCTACCTCGAAGCATGAATTTATCCATGAGCGGGAGTAGCCTGTTCTTCATGTTTTTCTTGGTGCCGGACACGTGGTGCAGGGAGAGGGATTCGAACCCCCGAAGGCTGAGCCAGATGATTTACAGTCACCCGTGTTTGACCGCTTCACTATCCCTGCATGTAAATGGAGCCACCTGTCGGATTCGAACCGACGACCCTCGGTTTACAAAACCGATGCTCTAACCAACTGAGCTAAGGTGGCAGCTAGCTTATCAGACAATAGTCTATCAGAACAGGGGTTAAATAGCAACGCGGCGAGGGCGAATAATGCGCTTTGGTCGACCAGCTGGAACGATCAGTTTCTTAAGTCGTTGTTCCACCATGTCAGCCTGTGCTTGCATTCCAGCCGCGAGATACGCCTTATGTAATAGGGTCAACGTTTCTTTGTTTTGTTCAAGCTCAGCGGCAATCTCTAGCTCCTGGATCATAAGTTTAGTATTACCAAGTTTTTCTTGTACTTTAGCGTAAGCAACGTGGCGCGCAGCTAGCTTATCTTCTAGCTTCAGGGCCTGCTCAAACGCAATAGCAGCCTTTTCGTAGTTCTCAGTTTCATAGTATATGAGGCCTAGATTGTGCAGGCTAGATGGCGATGATTCAATGCTACTGGCAATCTCAAAGCAGTCAATTGCATCTCGATATTCTTTTTGCTTTGCATATAGGATGCCGAGGCGATTGTAGGCTGCAGCATTTTTCTCATCAATCTTAAGGATTGTTAGAAGCGCTTTTTCAGCACGCAAAAACCGATTTTCGCGCATGCCTTGATGTGCGATGTCCCATAGTTTACCCATGCGATCACCTACTTTACGTGACATACCTGCAAATTCATCGTCATGGACAGTTGTACTGAAGTAAGCCAGTACGGCAAAGGCCACCAAAATGAGAAGCTCAGACATGATAGAAAGTATTATACCGCTAATTTATGCTTAATGTCACGATACCCTTTTATAACTGAAGCATGAGATTCGTCAGTACGAGCTTACTTTGAGTGTTTTCAAGCAAAGCTGATTTGGCGTCATAGGCTGCCGTAAGCACCCGATGCCACTGTTTCACCGTTTGTGACGCAGCTTTCTTTTCCGCGGCCTGCGTGATGGCAGCATGTGCCATTTGCTGCAGTACGAAGAGCACGCGAAGACACTCAGTTTTCTGCTTTGCGAGACTGTCAATCATGGTGAGTCGTTCAAAAGTTGAAGCTCCCAAAATAGAACGTGCTTGCTCGACTGCCTGCTTAAGCGGGTGGTCGTCTCGGTTATGAAGTAATGCATACAGCAACCCGGGCAGTCCTCCGCTCATAAGGTAGGCATTGTGTACCTGATCTGCAGAAAAACCTAGCATCGTAAAATGCTGTTCGAGCGCTTGCCGATCTGGCTGCTTCAATTGCAGCTGCTGTGCCCTGGACCGAATAGTTGGCAACAGGCCGTGAAGGTTTGCTGTATTTAGTAAGAATAATGTGCCTTCGGGAGGTTCTTCGAGGAGTTTTAAGAGCGCGTTTTGCGCTTCGGCTGTCATGG
>CAYVOS010000050.1:2544-6604 GCA_964453515.1 uncultured Candidatus Saccharibacteria bacterium
CGCTTCGTCAATAATAATGACGCGCTTTATTCCGTCTTGCTGGTTCATGATCTTTAGTTTAGTAAAGCTGAGCAGGCCTCTAATGGTTTCAATGGAAATACTTTGGCCATCTGGTATGATGACGCGAAAGTAGGGGTACCGATCGAGTTCGGTTTCGTCAGAAAGCTGCAAAGTTGAAAGTGCCAATGACCTGGCGATTGCCATTTTACCCATTCCTTCGCTTCCTATGAGTATGACAGCGTGCGAAGGCCGTCTAATAAAATGCTCGAGTGCTATGTTTGTTGATGGGTGTAGTATAAGTTTGGACATGCTAAGAGTACATCTTATCTTTAAATATTTTGGGTAGCTCTGCTTTAAAGGTAACGCGTTCACGGTTTGGTAGCGTGATTTCCAGACTTTCTGCGTGCAAAAACAATCGTTCAGCAGGTTCGCCATTATATATGATGTCGCCAACTATCGGATGGCCTTGATGTGCGAGATGTACCCGGAGTTGATGGGTGCGGCCGGTTTGTGGATTTAATTGTAGTAGTGAATACTTACGGTTCTCTTGCTTTACTTGGTATTCTGTAAGCGCTGTCTTGCCGTTAACCCCTACCCGAAAGGTTGCCGGTGCTTTTGGGTTACGTTCTATTGGCATATCAATAATGGCATGCTTCGGCTCTACTATGCCCGATACGATGGCGATATAGGCTTTCTTTGCCTTACGCTGCGCAAATTGCTTTTGTAGCCAGCTTAGTGATACTTGGTTTTTAGCACAGATAATGACCCCACTGGTTGCCCGGTCAAGTCTGTGTACGATACCTGCCCGCTCTCCAGCCATACCCTTAATTCGCGAGCGTACAAAAGAGGCAACGGTTGCCTCCGGATTGAAGGCACCTTTACTATGTGTCAAGACACCTACCGGCTTATTTATGACAATACAGTCGTTATCTTCGTATAGTATTGGCAGTTCAATATCGGGTACTTGCTGTTCCTTCTCCGGAACATAATCTATATATACGTCGTCAGATTCTTTAAGTTTGTAGCCTGGTTTGCTAGGCTGGTCATTGACGAGCACCCTGCCCTGATCTATTAGTTTCGCAGCAAATGCACGGCTAATAGACGGTTGCCGCTCGATTACATAAACATCCAGCCGCTTATTTTGCTTGGTGTACGTCGGGGCTTCTTCCATAGTCCGCTTAGTGTAGTGGCCTGAGGCCTACGGCTTGCTGTACTTTATAGAGCGTTGCATTGGCAACTTCGTTCATAGCTTTTTCTGAGGCTTCAAGTTTGGAATTAATTTGTTGTTCGTCGATGTTTGCTAGACGATCTTGGTAATCTTTTATAAATACCTTCACTTTGTCAGCTACTGACGACTTAAGCTCGCCGTAACTACTTTTGCCAGCCCAATCTCGTATCACACCTTCAATCGGATGATTAGATAGCAACGCTAATATTTGTAGTAAGTTACTGATTCCCGACTGCTTCTCGTAATCGAGTGCGTTCGGGATGCTGCCAATGGAGTCGGTCTCAGCACCAATGACTTTCTTTGCGGCAACATCCGGGTCATCACCGAGGAAAATTACACCTTTTCCCGAATCGTCGCTCTTACTCATTTTTTTGGCTGGATTTTGAAGGTCCCTAATACGCAACCCTTGATCTTTGCCAAAGAATTCATGCTGCTTCGCTACCGGTAGTGGAACGGTAAATAATCCGTCGGGGTAAACGTCTACAAATTGTTTATTGAGTCGTTCAGCGATATCTCGGGTAAACTCAAGGTGCTGTGTTTGATCATCGCCAACGGGGACATAGGTTGCGCCGTAGAGCAAGATATCCGCAGCCATCAGTACAGGGTAGTTAAAGAGGCCGACACTGACGCGATCATCTTGAAGTGTTGCTGACTTATCTTTGAACTGTGTCATTCGACTCATTTCACCAAAACCAGTAAAGCAGTCAAGGATCCAGGTGAGTTCAGAATGAGCCGGCACATGGCTTTGTCTATAAATGTGGAGATCAAGGTTATTTATGTCAAGACCTGCAGCTACAAATAAATTTATATTGTGTACGATCTGATCATTGAGAGACCGGTGATCTATAGGCGTCGTGAAACTGTGTAAATCAGGTACGAACAGATTAATCTGGTATGCTCCGGCTTTGCTATTAGCCATATCTACCATTGAAAGTAGTGCACCAAAATAATTGCCGATATGCAGGTCGTTATTAGCCCGTATACCTGTTAAGATAACTTGTTTACTCATGTTGTCCCTAATTATACCTATATTTATTAGTTTAAGCAGCTACTAAGACGTTTGCGCCTCTCAATATCATTCTCACAGCTTCAGGAGATGCTGCCGGGTCCATAGGACTTTCTAGCATTGATGATTCGGCAGCGACCCCAACACAATCGAGCCCCTCTTCTTTAAATTTAGTTGCAATCCTTAGGCAAGCAAGCTGCCCGCCTTCAGATTTCTCATATTTACCATCAGGATCAAATGCTTGCTCTCCACCGTGAGCGACATCAAGGATGACGGCGCCCCGGGCGCGTTTGATGGCGTTTTTAGCTCCACCTTCCCACGCTTCAGGTGATTTGGCGTTGTCCCCACCCCGGTAAATAAGTACTGCGCGGGATACGGCTGAAAAACCTAAAGTTGCTCGAATCTCATTAACCCTATCCACTTCTTCAAGCGCACGATCTATTGACCCGTTAGTATCATTCTTAATACCAATCGGCAGCGTTGGTTCGCGTTTCGCTAACAGGTCCAGGAATTGCAGGTACTCTCCGTAATTATCGTAGTACTCGTCGCGTGTCCGAGCGCCAATTTGCGCAAATGACAGCATGGGGCCGTACCGATAGATGTGTTTGTCGAAGGCGAGCTCCATAGATACGTTGTTGCGTATCACTGCTACGTTATACATGATGTCATATGCGGTCAGGGCTGCATCCTCTGGATCGCCATGCCCGTCGACGTAACCAGTTTCAAGCCCGTGCCACTTCAACATTTTCTCGCCCCATGTCTTTACTGAGCGGGGTTTCCATGGGTGGCGTCGTACCGCCAAAACTAATCCGTTTTCTAACACAAATTCTTGCCAGGCGGCATTATCTTCCATAAGCGCGTACGCATCGGGTGTCAATGCACAGGGGCCAGCCAGTACAAACTTGTTGTCAGGATTTGCAATTGCGGCGTTAATCTGTATACGAGTATCGGCAATTGCTAGAGATGTGTCGTAATCGATATCGTAAGCATCATGGTCTTCCAGTAGTAATGGAGAAAATTCAGGCGCTAAGGATTACGTGTGATGCCGTATAGTTACCGCAAACAGAAGGAGCCTGATAAAAATATATCAGGCTCCTTGCGACAAAGAATTAGTCGCCGTTACTGGGCTCTTAGCGAAAAATGAAGCTTAAGGCAGCGTTGCCTAGCTCTAACTCAGATCTGAACGCCGCTGTCACGACGTCCTTAAACATCTCTGGTGTTGCGTCGCTGTGCACCTTCAATGATCCATATGTTCCAGTGTCATCACTGAAGCTAACTTTGACACCATGTACAACGTCATAATAACCAATCGCATTTTCGTTGCCTGAGGTTGCGTATACAGTTTCCTGAAAAAAATTAGGATCATGTACCACAATAGGAGGCTCGATGGCAAATCGTACAAGATCGTAGTTGCTGCGCCCATTTTTAGTGCGACGACCGAAGGTAACTTTTCTATCAATAGGTATACTCATATATGTCTTTATAGCATGTGTTGTGCGTACTGTCAACTTAGCACTTATAATGGACAATTACGATGAGATACTGCGGGTAGCCGGATCTTTGCAACTGGGGCACGTAACCGCTTCGCTGTTCATTTCCAAGCTACAGGCCCGACCACAGCAGATCATGCTTACCAAAGTGTTGCAGGAGTACGGGAAGCTGGAGAAGACCATATTCATTCTGCGCTACATTCAAGACCCGGTATTCCGCCGGAAGATCAACTTGCAGCTCGACAAAGGTGAGCAAGTCCATGACCTCCGGCTGTTCATTCATTTTGCCAACGAGGGCAAGATACGGAGCCATCTTGAGGAAAAGCAGATTAATTA
>CAYVOS010000051.1:0-6602 GCA_964453515.1 uncultured Candidatus Saccharibacteria bacterium
CGAGTACATCACGTATTTTACGTTGCTCTAGCCTTGGCCACTTCACAACCCTCTTGAAAAAGTTCTGCTGCGGACGATCTTCGAGCATATTACCGAAGATAATAATACCGCCAGGTTTCACGATCTCTTTAACGTTTTTAAGCAATTCTGCGGCCCAATGACCAAACTGATCGTTATTAGGAATGTATTCAAATAGTCCAAGCAGATCGACTATGTCAACTGATTGAGGGGCAATGTAGTCTGTCAGCTTACCTTCAAGCAAATTACGCCTTTGGATATCGATTTTATCGGCAACCCCAGCAGAATCAGCGAGCGATTTTGCACTAGCAAGCGCCATTTCATCCTGGTCAACGAGCACAATCTTCTTAAATTTGCCACCTAGAGCCTCAATGTATTTAACCAACTTGTATACCGGTCCAGCTGCGCCACATGCGAGGCTGGCACTACGCAAATCTTGTCGACTGACATTCCCACTCTCGTCAGCAAAGTGGTCATGAGCAAGTTCCATAGCCGTATAGGCACGGGTTCGAACCGCACGAGAATCCAAGCTGCCCTGATAGAATAATCGTGCGGCCTGATCGACGGGTGCTGCTACGAATTCGTCATAACTTGTAATAATACGGCTAGCTACATCAGGATTTTTTGCCTCGCGTATTAGCTGTTTTGCACTCTTATATGTCACTTGTGCATCGTCGCCCTCGCCTACTTCTATGGGAAAAATAGGTTCATCATATACATTTGGATCAATACCTTCACCAAGTGTTTGTACTTCGGAAGCACGGTACAATGGATGCAGGGCAATCGCTCGCTTCACGAGCTGTGTCCAATAGTGCATTGCACCTTTAGTACCATCTGGCTGACGACCAAGTTCTCTAAATTTCTCAGCGCCATCCGCTTCCCGTTCCAGCTGATCTGCAACCATATCTACCTGACGCTGCTCAGCCAGAGAAGGAGCGTGGGGATCATGCGGATCAACTACAGAAACGTCATAACCTTCTTTAATAAGTTCTCTTGCCTCGTCACAAACTGACGGCAAAATGTGATGCTCGGCAGATTGCTCAGCTGCCAACACTTCATCTAATCGTTCTTGTGTAGGTAGCTTACTACCAAGAAACTCACTCGTTAACTCAGGTGTACTCACAATCAAGCTTTCTGACATTAGAATTTAAAACTCGACGCCATTCTAGGCGTATAAAAAACGACACCGACGATTGCTCGCCTGGTGTCGTAATCTTTCTTAAAATATGCTTGCTTATCTTGCGATAAGATTTTCTTATTATACTACACTACCCATAAAATATCAACTTCTAAGTGTAAGATTTCTTACACTATTCATCTATATATGCCCTGATTTGCCTATAGCACATCTGTGAACAAAGATATAATTTAACAACGTTCCTCCCTGTTTATCGCTTGCGCCATCATAAGTAGTTATGCTAATACTTAGATCATTGCTTATTTAAGATAAAATTTGATGCCTTCAAGTGTTTACAAAGTAGCCATTATCGAAGATGACCGCGATTTGCAGTTCATTTACAAGATGAAATTCGAGGCGGTCGGCTATATGGTAATGGTCGCCGCAGACGGCGAAAAAGGGCTGGAAGTGGTGGAAGCCTTCCGACCAGATATCATACTGCTCGATCTGAGGATGCCAAAGATGAGCGGGGACGAGATGTTAACCCGCCTGCGTGCGTCCGATTGGGGAAGAGACATGCGGGTAATCATTCTGACAAACATTAGTAAAAGCGAAGCGCCACCAGTGCTTCGCTTTTTACATGTGGACCGATATATCATAAAAGCACACTACACTCCAGCACAAGTTGTCAGCATCGTGCGCAACGTTTTAGGTGAGGATCTCGTATAAAACTCCTTTCTGACAATCACAAGTGGTAATATACTAAATACTAAAGAGGGTATTATGGCGGCAAAAGTTGCAATCGTAGAAGATGACCAAGCGATATCACAAATGTACCGTTTTAAGTTCGAGGCTGAAGGCTACGAAGTAGAGACAGCTGAGAACGGGAAATTAGGTCTGAAGCTCATTGAAAAAATGAAACCGGACATTGTGCTGCTCGATCTCATGATGCCTGAAATGAATGGGTATGAAGTGCTTGCTAAAATGCGTACATCATCTTGGGGCAAAGATATTAAAGTGGTGGTTCTCACCAATATGGGTGAACAGGAAATTCCGGATACGGTCAAGAAGCTCGGCGTCAGCCATGTCATCCTAAAAGCTGCCATGACGCCACGCCAGGTTGCTGAAGTTGTAAAAACCGAACTCGCGAAATAGCAGCGATCCTCCACCCCTTGATGCATGCTATAGTGATACGTAATGAAAGTAGCGCTTGTTGGTTACGCCCTCGAAGGACATGCCGCATATCAGTATTGGTCAACACTTGGTGCTGAGATCACCATTTGTGATCAGGATGCCACGAAAGAAACTCCGGACGGCGCCGTCAGCCAGTTGGGTGAAGCCTATTTAGATAATCTCGACCGCTTTGATGTCATCTGGCGTACCGCCGGCTTGAATCGAAACGTTATTCTCGATAAAAATCCTACGGTCGGAGATAAGATTACTTCAACCGTCAATGAGTTCTTACGTGTCTGCCCTACTAAGAATGTCATCGGTATAACCGGTACCAAAGGAAAGAGCACGACCAGTACACTTACCGCCAAGATGCTTGATGCCGACGGCAAAGCAGTATTTCTGGGCGGAAATATTGGTGTGCCACCCTTTGAATTCCTGCCTAGGCTCACCGCTGACTCCTGGGTTGTACTTGAGCTTTCGAGCTATCAACTGTCCGATTTACAGTATAGCCCTAAACTGGCAGTCTGCCTCGTCATTGCCCCCGATCACCTCAATTGGCACAAAGACATGGATGACTACATCCTTGCAAAAGCCAACCTCTTCTTACATCAAACGCCAGCCGACATCGCAATTTACTACGCTAAAAGTGATGATTCCCGCCGCATCGCGAGTTACGGTTCTGCTTTGAAGATTCCATACTTTGCTGAACCGGGGGCCTTTGTCCAAGCTGACAAAATTATGGTCGCAGGTAAAGAAATCTGCCAAACGAGCGAGCTTAAGCTCATTGGTGAGCACAATTGGCAGAATGTTTGTGCGGCAACGACCGTTCTTTGGCAGGTCACGCAGAATGTCGAGGCAATTCGCTCGGTCTTAACGACCTTCTCTGGGCTGCCGAATCGACTTGAATTCGTGCGTAAACTCAATGATGTGTCGTATTACAACGATTCATTTGCCTCTAATCCTGAAGCCGTTACTGCAGCCCTACAAGCGCTGCGTGATCCTAAAGTTGCTATCATGGGTGGTTTTGATCGCAACTTACCGCTAGAAGACCTTGCCGAAACGATAAAGTCGCATGAGAGCGACCTCCGCAAACTCTTGCTAATCGGCGCAAGCGCCAAGCGCCTTGCCGGTGAACTCGACAAAGTAGGTTTTTCAAATTACCAGATTGAAGAATCCGTGAGCATGCCGGAAATTGTTGAGCACGCCAAGTCATTCGCCCAGACAGGCGACACCGTGTTGCTCTCCCCCGGCTTTGCCAGCTTTGATATGTTTAAGAACTTTGAGGATCGGGGCGAGCAATTTAAGAACGCAGTTGAAATCTTATGAAAGCAAAGCACACACAATTTATTTTCGAAGACTATTCGTTTGATGCCGGCACGCAAAGTCTACAGCTGCACTATAGTTTTGATGGTGCCGTCAAGTTTACCGAGCAGTATCAGTTCGACTTCGATTTTGTTTCCTGTGATCCCAAGCTGTTGGATCGCGCGGTCCAAAACCTGTTCTTCATGGCCGGTGTATCCTATTACAAAACCTACCTCGCACCTGAAATAGTAATTAAAAAGGGCCAACTGGATACACAAAGCGCCGCATTCTTTTCCAAGACCTACCAACGCGGGCTTGGAGAATTTTTCTACGTCAATAAGCTCGATCCACGCACATCGGTCACATTTCCCACTACCGTAGACACCCTTGAAGCACCTCAGTCATCTGAAGTAAATGAAGGGTTGCTGGTCGGTATTGGCGGTGGCAAAGATTCGCTTGTTAGTGTTGAATTATTACGGAGCAAAGTAGACAATCTCGCGTCATGGAGCATGGATCACCAATCACAGCTAAAGCCGCTGATTGACCGCATCGGCTTGCCGCACTTCTGGGTATCCCGCGAATGGGACCGAACCCTGCTCGAACACAACAAGTCCGGAGCCTACAATGGCCACATTCCGATTTCCGCCATCATCGCTTGCGTTGGCGCCGTCGTAGCGGTCCTGTCGGGACGCCGGGACATCGTCGTTTCTAATGAACAGTCAGCCAACGAGCCAACCTTGCACTACCAGGGTATTGAAATTAACCATCAGTACTCCAAATCCCAGGAATTTGAACGGGATTATCAGGAGCTTCTCGCGCACACGCTCGGCAAACATGCTCGATACTTCTCACTATTGCGCCCCCTGAGCGAAGTGCGGATTGCGGACATATTCGCACGCATTGGCTTCGAGAAATACCACGACGTGTTTAGCTCCTGCAACCGAGCATTTACCCATGACAGCGACCACATGTTCTGGGATGGCACCTGTCCAAAGTGTGCGTTTGTATTCCTGGCCCTCACGCCATTTATCGCACAAGACAAACTGGAGTCATTGTTTAGCGGCAAAAATCTCTTGAAAGATCCTGAATTGAACGCAACCTACCGACAGCTTTTGGGCATTGAGGGAGATAAACCACTCGAATGCGTTGGCGAAGTAAAAGAGTCACGGGCCGCCATGCGTGTCGCTGCAAAGATACACCCGGAACTTGCTGAAAAGTATCTGTTTGAACTGCCGAAGGATTACGGCTACAAGGCGCTTGGTACACATGAAATACCGCCTGAGATCTACAAATTAGTAGCCGGGGCATTTACGGCTTAAGCTTTTGCTGATCGGCGACGCGGTGCGCGGCGCGAATCACATTCTCAAAGAGTGCGCAGACGGTAAGCGGTCCTACCCCACCTTTTGTTGGGGTTAGTGTGAGGTCATCTCGTTCATAGACTTCTGGCGCTAGGTCACCAACGGTCTTACCTTCTTCGCCCGCGACACCGGCATCAACGACAACCGCGTGTTCTTTGATCATGTCTGGGTACAGAATTGCTGGGCTGCCGGTCGCCGTAATGATAATATCTGCCTGCAACGTTTCAGCATTCAAATCTTTAGTCGATCGGTCTGCGACATAGACATCGACTTCTGAGGCTTTCAGCATACGCTCCAGGGGTGCGCCAACCAGTTTACCTCGTCCAATTAAGAGCACCCGCTTACCTTTTTGCAGATCGATGTTATAGCCCGCCAGCAACCAGAGAATTGCCATAGGAGTTGCTGGATCAAACTCGGCATGTTTTCCGAGTGCATCGACATCCTTCTCCGGTGCGACTAAGTTCACGAGCTCTTCTGTCTCTTCCGGTCGTTCTAGCGGAAGCTGCACGATAATGCCGTGTACTTCCGGATTTTTGTTCAACTTCTTAATGAGTGCCGGTGCGTCATCTTGCTTGACCTTGTGAATATCTACATCGATGAAGATATCTGCGCCGTACTTACACTTCATGCGCATATATACATTGATAACCGGATGATCAATGGTCGCAACAATTGCGAGCCTGGGCTGTACGTGCCAGGCTTGCCGCAGCGTACGGACTTCACGCGCTTGACGTTCTTGGATAAATCCGGCGAGTTCTTTGCCGTTTAAAAGCTTCATTACGCCCTATTGTATCAGAGAAAGCAGTGTTCACACCGAAGTTGGCGCGTGGAAACTTTGCTCTTTACCAGGATGGTCGTTATATATGGCATCCCCAAAGCCCAAAATGAGAAACCCGATAACTTGAAAGATAACTAAGCCAGATATTGCAAATGCCGTACTCTTACCGAATCGTTTAGAAAGCTCCAGCATAGCGATGATGAGCATGACAAACACAATGAGACTCCCGATATACGGAATTAGTGCAATCAGCACCCACCAACCAGGTTTACCGGATATCTCAAACAATACCCAAGTGCTATAGAACGGAATGATCGCCGCCCAGCCTGGTCGACCAGCTTTCTCAAATATTTTCCAGGCACCCGCAAGAGATACTACGGTACAGGCGATAGCAAATATCAACCCAACTATGAGTAACGACGAATTGACAACTGGCATCCATGAGCCAAATTGATCAGTAAAAGTGACAAGTGTTTGTATCATGAAGTTCTCCTTGTAACTTATGGTACCACCTAGACCAATGCCAACAAAGGGCAAGGGCAGCTGAACGCACCTCTATTGCCAAAACAGAGGTATTTTGATAAAGTAGGGTGCTGAACGGGCCATTAGCTCAGCTGGTTAGAGCACCTGCCTCTTAAGCAGGGTGTCCTGGGTTCAAGTCCCAGATGGCCCTCCAAGTCAGCTTCTACAGATATACATTACAGTCACAACATTTGTGGCTTTTTGTTTTACAGAGGCGGAGTATATAAATGCTACTATGGGCTAAAGATTCCAGGGAAGTACTGGCTGTCTATTATCATCTTTTTTAATCCTTACCCCGCAATTCCCCGAGCGTAAGCTCGTGGGATGAAGCCCT
>CAYVOS010000052.1:0-6589 GCA_964453515.1 uncultured Candidatus Saccharibacteria bacterium
TTGAATAAAAAATGTGCACAAAAAAAAACACGACTACTTAGGAAGAACGGCTACTCGCAGGCCGTTCTTTCTTTTTATAGACTTCTAATCATTTCGAAGGTTAGAATGTATCGCCCGAGTCTTACATGAAGTCGCTTGCATAGCCTGATGAAATTTGCTTGAAAAAGACGAGCTATGACTAGCGCCGTTCGGCCATCAGACGTTTGTATAAGTTATCAAAACTATCACCAAATCGTTGGCCAAGATCTAAAGCAAATAATTTATAGACTCTACCTGCGCCACCTTATTTCAAAGGGATGTTTGTATTGGCACTTACCTTACCCAATCTAAATGCATACTACTATTTTTTAAGGGCCAAACATCATTTATCTGTGTCTAGTAAGCATACTAATTCGACACTATCCGGCTACTAATTGATTCTAGTGCACAGATGGGGATGATGCGGAAAAGCCAGCAGTGATACATTCACTCGCCTCGTTAGAACGGATGCAGTAGGGTAAGATTGGATAGTGAAGCAAATTCTACCACTCCAGCGGAACTTGGTCAGTATCACATTATCAACATCCATATACAGTTTCGCCGCATCGTTGGTTGGCGTTTTTATTCCACTCATTCTGTTTAAGTCTGGGGCGCGCCTTTCAATCATTGCTGGATTCTATGTTATCTACGCTATTGTCAAGTTACTGATTAACTATCCCGTAGTTCGCATAATACAGCGCTTTGGAGCCCACACTGGGCTGGCAAGCGGCTTCTCGGCCGGAGCAATTCAGCTTGGCGCTATTCTGGGCTACAGCTCTACTAATCGGGTCGGCTTTTTGGTAGTGGCTGCTGCAGCCATGGCCTTTACCAATGCCTTTCTTTGGAGCTCGCAGCATTTGCATATCTCGCGCCTTATGGATGATGCTACCAAAAGCTCTAGTATGGCGACGATTGCCATTATTAAACAAATTATGGGCATATTGGCTCCGATTATTGGTGGTATTATTGGGCTTACGCTTGGTCCCCAATGGTTGCTTGCAGTTGCACTCGTGGTAGCTACCACTGCGTTAATCCCGCTACATTCAATGGGCAAGCTCGAAAATGGTCGCCCATCTGAGCAGCACCTACAATACAATTTATCAGGGGCTGCTCGTGGCGATCTGTTCGCAAATTTTTGCTTTAATATTGATACGGCTGTCGGAGTATTGGTGTGGCCTATTTATCTTGCAGTTATCATCGGTACTTTCAAGGGAATAGGTATCATTAGCGCATTCGCCGCCGCCATTACTGTGATTGTGCTTTGGATAGCTGGTTATCGTGGTGACCGAGGCCGTGATCGCTATGTTCTTCGTGAGGGTGTAACTGTCAACAGTCTAACGCACATATTTCGGCTTTTTGCCACCTCCCCCTTGCGTGTTGCTGTAGTCGGCTCAGTGTACCGAGGTTCATTAGCCTACTTCTCTAACGCCTGGACCAGCACCTACTACCATCACGCTAAACAAGGGGGCACTTCCTATATAATGAGCATGGAAATAGCATGCGATGCAGCCTATTTAATGCTCTGGATATTGTTTTATGTTCTTGCGGTTAGCGTCTCAACCCATATGCTGTTCTGGATCACCTTTGCGATAGCTGCTATCTCATCATGGGGCTGTCTGGCTATCTCGCGGCAAGCACGGCTCCGGGATGAATCTTAAATATGTCTAAACCGAGATTTGTTTTATGAGTTTTTTCAAATCCTTGATATCAGGGTATATTCACCACCATCTTGCTATTGACCCCTGTTCTGCTATCTGTTACAATTCCCCTGTTAAGTCAACTATAAGCCGAGGAGATAATTTATCAGCAAACCAACCCGCCTGAATACTTCAATTCAGGCTCCACAACTCAGGGTAATCGATCAAGAAGGCAAACAACTTGGCGTTCTCACGCGTGCTGAAGCTTTACGGCTCGCGCAGGAACAAGAGCTCGATCTGGTTGAGATATCCCCTGACGCCAATCCACCTGTTGCAAAGATAATCGACTGGGGTAAGTACAACTACCAACGAACTAAACAACAGCAGAAGAACAAACGGAGTGCGAAGACTCTCGATGTCAAACAGATGCGCCTAGGCCTTAAAATCGGCGAGCATGATATGCAAGTCAAACTTGGCAAGGTAACGAAGTTTCTCGAAGCTGGCCACAAAGTTAAAATTACGGTCTTCTTCCGTGGGCGAGAGTTGGCTCACAAGGATTTGGGTTTCAAGTTAGCTGAGAAAATCATCTCTATGCTTGGCGAAGCCGTCGTGGTAGACCAACAGCCACAGCTAGCCGGTAAGCAACTAAGCTTTTTGATAAGGAGCAACCAGAATGCCAAAGCTAAAAACACATAGTGGCAGTAAGGACCGCGTTAAGCTGACCAAGAATGGTAAAGTCCGCCGCCGCCACTCATACGCAAGCCACTTCTTGCAGAAAAAGAGCGCATCACGCAAGCGTAAGCTCGCTGGCCTCGAAACTCTCGGTGGCAAAGTAGCAAAGAATATTAAACTAAGAATGGGAGCCTAAATAGATGCGCGTTAAGAGAGGCGTTGCTAGCCACAAAAAGCACCAAAAGATCCGTCGCGCTACTAAAGGCATGACGAAGTCTAACCGAACGAGCATCAAGCGCGGTCGTCAGGCTGTTACTAAGTCATTGCAGTTTGCTACTCGTGACCGACGTAACCGCAAGCGAACTTTTCGCTCATTATGGAATGCGCGTATTAATGCTGCCGCTCGGTTGAATGGTACTACGTACAGTAAGCTGATCGCAGGCCTTAAGGCCGCGAATATCACCCTTGATCGCAAGATCTTGGCTGAACTCGCTGTAAATGAACCAAAAGCATTTGAAGCTGTCACTAAAGTAGCCAGCAAGTAGCACCTAGAAGAAGCATTCAGTTTTAAACAAAATACCGCCCCAACGGGCGGTATTTTGATACTTACCAGATCATCCGTAAGCCGGGTTCTGTTCTAACTGATCATCTATCTAGTCCCGATGTTGCCACCGGGATCAAGCGGTTTGCTTGATAAACTCTGGCGGGGAACCATCCAGCATAGCTGGCGGGAGTTTATCTCCTTGCAGCAGGCAGGGTTTACCCTTCTGTATCGTCACCGACACGGAATGCGAGCTCTTACCTCGCTCGTTTCACCTTTTCCTCTAGTAAACTAAAGGTAGTTTCGTTTCTGTGGCACTTTCCCTAGGGTTTCCCCCGGTTGCCGTTAGCAACTGCCATTCCCTTTGCTGCCCGGACTTTCCTCTTGTAAAAATACAAGCGATCAGCCGATAATCTGGCTTGTTATTAATTATACCACTTATGCCATCTTTTTTGAAGATTTATGCACTTGCGCCTCATCAAGTACACGGTTCACTGCCCTGTCAGCAAGTTTGTTGAGCTCTCGGGGCACTTGCGTGTAAGAGATGTGCTCGAAACTACTTGCGAGACGCTTTACAGCATCATGTATCGGCCATAGATCACGGTTCTTAACCTTAAAAATACCCTTCATCTGGTTAACGACTAACAGGCTGTCCATATAGACATCCACACGCCGCACCCGCATGCGCTGCGCCTCTTCAAGCGCAAATTTGAGTGCTTGGTATTCAGCTTGATTATTTGTGGTTACCCCAAGATACACACCTTTGTCTACCAGCGTATTCCCCTCTAAATCCAGAAGCACATAGCCACTTGCCGAAGGACCGGGATTCCCTCTCGAACCTCCATCTGCATACACCTTAACATTGTCGATCGGCTTACTGAACTCTGCGCCCTTATGAAAGTCTGGACGATCTGTTGTATATTTGAGATCAAAATGGATTATTTTAACGGGGGTATCAAATGTCACATTTGCTCCATAATTTCGCTGAAATTTTCGTAACATTTCCTCACGCGACTCAAACCCTTCACGACCATCCAAGTCAGACTCTTCTATGTCCCCTAGACGCCGTTCGATAATTTGGTTAATTCTCGCTATGCCGATTGGTATCCAAGCCTCAGGATCATCTGGCTTTACTTTATCTATAAGCTCCACTTCGTCATTGACCGAGAGATCTTTATCGTCAAACATCCTCCAAGTACTCCACTTTTGACCATTGAGCACCAGTTCCGCTAATTCGTGGTCAAGTTTTAGTTTTTTCATATTCTAGAGCAATTATCGCATATATCCGCTCAGGAGTCTGATAAAATAAGGAGGCCTTTTATATCGGGGTGTGGCGCAGTTGGCTAGCGCGTACGGCTGGGGGCCGTGAGGTCGCAGGTTCAAGTCCTGTCACCCCGACCATTCGAGATTTTATGGGTTTTGAAGTACGTTTTGAACGGCTCTCTCATCTGATAATCAACCACTTTTTCGCTGTCTACACGCACGTTCAAGTAGATTAAGCGGGCAATTCTGTCTTTAAGACCAACATCGGCTGCTCTAAGGAGTTTTCCAGCGTTATTCACTATGTTCATGAACTCCTCGAAGCTCATTATGTCTTGGTCGGGATCAGTTATTTGTTCTTGGAGCTTCTCTATGTCTTCCTGTAGCCCTTTCATCTTAGCTGACTGGTCTTCGATATACTTCTCGTTTGATTTATAGACTGGGCTATCTTTCTTGAGGCTAATAATCTTTAGGCTACGCTCGTTCACATCTCTATCTATGCTCTTTACCGCACCTTGCAGGGAGTGAATCTGTATTCGAGTTTCTTGCAGCTTGGCTTTGTTTCGGGTTTCCAGTCGCTTACGGAGCTTCTCGTAGTCCTCACGATTAACGTCTAAGCCGTCTAGCATTTCGTACATGAACTTAAATATCTCGATCCCTCTCACAGATTGGTTGAGCTTCAAATCCTTATTCTTACGCTGGCAGAATTTATTATCGCAGCGGTAAGATAGGATTCTTTTTGTTTCGGTTTTCTTACCGCTCTTAGGTGTTTGTGGGTACATTTTAGCGTTGCAATAGGCACAGTACACCATCTCCACTAACGGCTTAAAGACCTTGCGTTTGGTTTGGGCTGTCGAGCGTCTACCCGTAAGGCTCTGAATATAGTTATACGTTTCCTCATCGGTGGCTGGTGTAAAGTCGTAGCCCTCTAACTCTCTAAGGTCTATGGCTTTGCCTTTTTGAATCAGTACGCCGTAATAAAACGGGTTAGGAAACACTCTGTCGCTCAAAATCTTGTCGGTCATCAAGACCTTTTGTCCAGCCTTTTCGGCATTGTCTTTATAGAGACGACCGTACCCGTTATTGTTCATGTGCTTGGCGATAGACTCTAGTGACTTGCCAGCCTTACGCATTTCCCATGCTTCACAAATGAGGTCAAAGTTCTTACTATCGTTATCAGGACGATAGATGCCATCTTCGCCTCTAATGTAACCGTGCATTGGCGTACCAGATGATTTACCCTCTTTAAGACCTTTCCTAACGCCTCTAGTTACATTCTGTGATAAGTTACGGGAGTAGTAGTCGGCCATAACAAATGAGATGCCGAGCAACATCTTTCCGCTAGCATCGTTCGTAAAGTAATGCGTAACGAACTTGAGGTCTTGAATTGTACCGTCATCTATAAGATTGAGAATGTGGCTGCCCTCAATCATGTTACGGGCTAAGCGGTCAGGGTTCCACGCCACAACACCATCGTACTTTCCGCTCTCAATACCTCTCATCATCTCGTTAAAGATTTTGCGGTTATTGGGTTTCTTGGCTGACTTTTCTTCTTTGAAGACTTTTACTATCCTCATACCGCTACGCTCGGCAAGCAGCTTACACTCATCTATCTGGTCGTTTATTGAGCGTATTTGACGCTTTGGATCATCAGTAGACTTGCGAGCGTACAAAACATAACGTAGCTTTGTAATGTCTATTTGTGGTTCGTCCTCATCTTGGTACATAGCACCCTTATTTTACTCGCAAACAGAGGCGATGGCTAATGCTAAAGCTCTATACGACCTCCGTTATTGTCGCTAATTGTTATTGCGTTTAAAGTTGCAAGCGGACTGCTTAAATCTGCCTGACTAAGTAGCTCCAATAGTTCAGCTAGAGCGTCTTCATCTGTTTCCTTAGCTTTTTTGTCTGATGTTTGGTGAATAACATCGTTGCTCACACTAGTTCCTTTTTGACTAGTGAAGCGTTTTAAGTTCTTCACCTCGCAAAAGGTTCAGGGCGATAGTTTTATTGGCTCGCCGAGACTTGCATGGTGGTCTGTAGAATCAAATAGACCCCACGCAAAAATGCTCTGCCTGAAAGCACTTTTGGTTGGGGTCTACTCTTACTATTATACTTGAAACGTTAGCGTTATGCAAGAGCTATATGCGATAATTATAGAGAGGACTAATACTAAAAGAGGAACTTATGGCTATTAAAAAACCAGTGGGACGGCCACAGGAGTTTAACCTTAAAATTGTCGGTAAGCTGACTGATTCGGTGTCACATAACTACAGCGTAAGCGATGCCTGTAAATTCGCAAGGATCAGTCGGAGTACCTATTACTTTTACCTAAATAATGAGCCATTGTTCGCCGAAGCAATGGTTGTGGCTTATGAGAATCAGCGTAAAGTGAACTTTAATTTTACCCCAGCTCGACCTAAGCAACCGACGCCGTCAGGCGTAGGTCTCTGCCAAGCCG
>CAYVOS010000053.1:0-4882 GCA_964453515.1 uncultured Candidatus Saccharibacteria bacterium
ATGGGTACAAATTGCTCGTCTGTTGCCCGTAGCGGCATGGCTGCATAGTCGTCGTAGCCGAGCATCTTTTCTTCTAGCAGCCGGTAAACATCCTGCTTTTTCATGATAGCCTGAGCTCTCCGTCGTAAAGAATGTTTACCTTGCCGGATATAGACGATCTGGCAACCCTGTCTCGTCCGTATATCGCCTCGGTAGTAATGGTCTCGCCAGATGGCTACACTACGCCCAG
Organism: uncultured Candidatus Saccharibacteria bacterium; assembly: GCA_964453515.1. Taxonomy (GTDB): domain Bacteria; phylum Patescibacteriota; class Saccharimonadia; order Saccharimonadales; family UBA4665; genus JAICLK01. The sequence continues at coordinate 230 of CAYVOS010000053.1, forward strand.
TTTAACCGAATTCTTTGCCCTGGCTGCCAGCGCAACACCGATGGCGCAAGTACCGCTCCCACACGCCGTTTCGTCGAAAACAGTATCAATGGCTCGCACCCAAACACAAAACTCGGCTTTGCCGGAAGTTCGGTCATAGTAGCTTACGCCGACCGCCGATTGGTATGCGAGTTGATACTTGTTTGCCTGCAATAACCCACCCAATAGCTGCCTCGGTGTTTGTCCGTCGGGTAGATCAGTAGTTACGAGCTGGGCGATACCGTCAAGCTGCACGAGCGAACCTTCGTCAACCAATTCCAGCAGGTTACCCCCTTTTGGAAGGGGCATCTCTACTGCGACCTCACCATTCTCTATGCCGAACTCAAGCGGCCGGTCTACTCCAGAAACCTCGATAAGTCCTTTATAGTTTTGGCCTTTTGAAACAAGCCAGGCGACGCTGCGCGTGGCATTACCGCAGAACTCACCGCCGAACATCTCAACCCGTGCTACGGCAGCCGGATTCTGCGGAATAGTAACGAAACAACACTGCTCAACTTCACTCTGTTCTGGGCTTCGTGCCTTCCAGCTCGCCATAAGGCTATCGTTAAGCCTTTTACGATCTTGGTCTAGTAGTTGATCGAATACCACGGCCGTGGTGTTGCCGGATGGGGAAGCTACTGCGACACGCTTTAATGCGCCGAGCCGCTCTTGCTCTGCCAGCGGCGGTTTGGATAGATATACGCGTTCGTCAAGCTCAATGCCACCACATTGCCTTGTTTGAGCCACAACTTCAGCGCCAGTCTCAGTCTCAAACCCGACGGACTGATAGAGCGCTATTGCTTTCTTATTTTTAGCAGTCGTGCGAATTTCGTAGCGCTCAGGCTGACGTCTTTTGGCAGCCTCCAATAAGGCATCAAGCGTCAGACGACCGTAGCCGTTACCTTGTTCGCCGGGCAATACGGCAAGCTCTTCGATGTAGTATGTTCCATCGGGCTTACTGTAACCACCAGCAAGCGATATAGCAGTATTGTCAAGCGTGCCAAGTAATAGGTCACCCTCTTGCTCAAGAATATAGCGCAGGGCCGACTCTGCGTCATCGGCACTAAATGCTTCATTGTATGGCTCGCGGGCAAAGGCCTGTTGATATGTCGCCACGGTGTTCTGCCATGTTTGTTGATCTAGGGTGGCCGGGTCAGAAATCGAGACAACCTCAAACTGATCTGCCATTATTTCGGTAGGTTTCATCAATAATTTCTCCGTTAGTGTATATACAAATAAAAACGCCAGCGTCGTGCTGGCATAGCGGCTTCAGTAAAAGGTTAACTACTCAGCACGGGCTGGCGATATATGGCCGTGATGGGCATCAACAATTTGCAAGGCCGCCTCATAGCCGCCACAACCGTTTCGCATCCAATCACTGATACGTGCGACGGTGCGGCTTGAGAGCTTTGTTTTTTCAATTATTTCTGTATATTTTTTGCCTTGCTGAAGCATCTTAGCCGCTTCAAAGCGGGAGCTAATCTCGATTATTTCCTTCTCGGTCATAACATCACGGAGAAAACGCTGCATAGTAGTCTCATCACCAATGGCAGCAACGGCGCGAGCGAATTGCCGTGCCGTTTTCGTTTCCCAAACTGAAGTATCAGGGGATTGCATGGGGTGTACTTTATCAAAGTAAAGTTATTTTGTCAATGCCTTGCCACTGACTTATCCTCCTCAGGAATGCTATACTTTGAGCAGTAGCCTAAAAACATAAAACAACATGCACCCCTACAATCCACCGATCAGTGAACTAGTGCTCTTTGCTTTGGCTTGGGCAGTTGGCGTTTACCTCATCAGCTGTATTCTTGGCAAAAGTTTACAGCGGGTTAACGTCCGAAAGGCTACCCTGTACTTTGCCGGCATGTCCATGATGGGAGTGGGTGGTGAGATTTGCTTTAATACGTTCTACTCTACGATCCTAGGTCATCCGTTCTGGAACTATACGGTGTACCCCATTTACCATGCCTACACGTCTTTGTATGCGATTGTCCTCTGGGGCATTTACGGGTTTCTCTTGTATCTTCAGCACAACATACTGCAAAAGCGAATTCCAAAGCGGCAGCGAAAACGGAAGCCTATCTCGCTACATAAGCTGGTGCTCATCTTTTGGCTCGAAGCGGTACCGGTTGAGATGCTCGTTAACATAACCTACAAACTAAGCTTCGGAGATTATGCGTACTACTATTTCCCCAGTGATTTGTGGCATCTAAGCTCGCTGCAAACGTTACCGTTTTACTTAGTGGCTGGGTACGTGATCACCCTAGCGTTTCGTAAGTTTGAAACCAGTCCGACTCTGTATACTTGGTTGAGCGTGGGTATGGTGGGGGTATTAGCATATCTGGGCTAACACCGCCTCTTTTTTCTCAGACTATAGTGGAAACCAGTACAGAAGCTCTGGTAGGCCCTCATTTTTCACGTCTTGCTGCAAACTCGTAGTAAAATTACTCCATGTCCATCCGCAAGAACGTAGATACCCTGCTTCGCAAGCTCGAAAATGAGTTCGCCACTCATAACCTTATCGAAGTAGCCCGATTAGCGAGTCGACAACTGCTCGCTGAAACATCCCGTATCATGGTCGATGACATGCTACCCGCTGAATTTGATACAGCAGCCGATGCGGTATTTGAAGCCCCTGGTGATATTGAAGAAAGCAGAAGTGCCTTTAACAAAATTGTAGGAGAAATTATTTATGGCTAACACTATCTATCTTGTAACGACCAATGACCGAAAGTAGGAAGAATATAAAGAAGTTATTGAAACGCGAGGAGCCACACTGAAACAGTATGCAGCTGATCTTGTTGAGCCTCAGTCGACTGACGAAATGTACATTATAGAGCATAAGTTGGAACAAGCTAAGAAAATGCTCCCCGGTAAACGTGTACTCGTTGATGATCGCGGCTTTAATATCCCAGCCCTGAACGGGTTCCCAGGGCCAATGCTCAAGCTGGTCATTCAGTCAATCAGTGTTGATGGTCTCGTGAGACTTATGGGAGGAAGGAAAGATCGCCGAGCTGAATTCGTAACTTCGCTTGGATACTTTGATGGGCGTGATGATTCATTTTTCCAGACAAAAGAGGAAGGGTTCTTACTTGATGAGCCAAAAGGTGATAACCTTCGCGGCTGGAATGATCTCCTATACATTTATGGCTACAAAAGTAACCCGGGCAAAAGCCTTGCCGAGTACACTGATGCGGAGTGGGAAGCTTATCTCCAAGAGCTTAATGACGGAGATGTCATGAAGCAATTTCTGAACCATCTCTGATTGAGCCACTAATCGACGAATTAAATTCCCCGATAGTACAGATATCTACTTCAGAATCTTTCGAGCTGGCCCAGCTAAGCTATTCATCAATCACCGCGTATTCTTGAGGTATTTCCTAGCCCACAGTATAAGGTGTTGGAATGAAAGTGCGTCAAGCGCACCAATTCAACCCAAACGATTTTCAAACAGTATAGTTTCTAACATTTGAGCTTTTTCGAGGCTCTTTTAATGTAATCCATAGGGTTTAATTGCTGTTTACATAGTCCACATAGCCCAGTAGACTAATAGTATGAACGTAGTTAATGTCCACGAAGCTAAAACTAATTTCTCTAAACTACTGGAACGAGCAGCTAATGGTGAGCGTATTATCATCGGCAAGGCCGGCAAGCCAGTCGCTCGGCTAGAGCCCTTTTCGGGGACCAAAGCCGTACACAAGCAATTTAAAGGCGGTGGTTTTCGGCTGCAAGAAAAGCTAGGTCGCCCACTCACGCCAGAGTATATAAACGAGCTTGCCGCCAGTAAATATGATGACTGAATCGCCGGTTTTCTTAGACGCTAATGCTATCCTATATGCGTTTGACGAAACAAGCCCGCACTTTGTAGAAACTGTTGCTACAATACAGCGCTTACAACATGCTGATATCATACTCTGCACATCACATCATGTTATTGAAGAAGTGGTGCATGTGATGCGTAAAGCGGGCGTTACTGCTACTGAAACCGTACAAACGGTAGCCACTTTGCCTAATCTGGTCTTGATTGAGCCAGATGCGGTCTTAGCATTTGCTGAACGTTACGCAAAGTTGATCGATGACCTACATATGGGTGTGAACGATGCACTTCTTTTGCAATTGTTGCTTGATGCTGGGATTACAAAGCTTTTGAGTTTCGATAAACAATTTGTCGAACGAGCTACCGAACTAGGCATCAAGCTAGCGGCTAGATAAATTAAACAAACTTACAAGGTTTTTGAGCTTTTGGTCGCTGGCTGCATCGATTGCAGATGTTTGCAATACGTAAACTGTGCTGCACCAAATGTTTGAATTATGAGCCGTAAGGCTCTTTTTCTTTGTTTCAACGATTGTCACAAGGGGGTCGTTTATAAAGTATATATTTGGTGTAAACGGCATATTTTATCGGTTAGGATTATTTTGTATCGGGTCTAGTGGTTTACTGCTCTGTAACTGTGCCAGAGTATCGTTCAACTGTTGAACAAGTTGCGGTACGGAGCTTTTGTAATGAGCTAATGCTAAGGATAAACGGAATTCAAAGGCTGGTGCCGCTTCAGTTCCGTAATGTAGCGTAATAGGCTTTTGCCTGTTTGATACAGATATGGTCGTTGAGCCTTCTGCTTCATCGTGCCGGTAGCC
>CAYVOS010000053.1:4892-6574 GCA_964453515.1 uncultured Candidatus Saccharibacteria bacterium
CGCATCCTCTTATTTGCTTTGCACCTTCGAAAATAAGTCGTTGATTAGTGATATAAACAGTTCCGCTGTCAATAGCTTCTGGATGAGGAGTGCCTTGAATATAGGTGCCTTTGGTTGTGCCTATATGGTAGCGTATAGCACTGCCACCAATATGAGCTACGGGAACTGATATCCCTGAAGACCTGCCTTGCCAGTGGCCAGCACCTAACCTGTCTTCAATTAGGCTTACGCTCGTTGTTTCTAAATAAAGAAATTCGCCTGGTTGAAGCATTATCTCGTCAGTTGTTGTGCCATTAAAAGTTTGAGCAAGCTTAATGCAATAGGTAACGTTTGAGCATTGAGTTTGCCATTTAGCTAATTGTGCCTCGTAACCTTTTTCTTCTTTCTTCTCTTTATGCTCTTGCAGCCAGCCCATTATGATAATCCTACGTTAATTTTACTACTTTTATGATAACAATAAATGCTAGTTGAAGCGTTAAAAGCTTTGAGCCAGCTGCTAATTAAGTCACCTGACAATTCAGAAGTTTCAACCAAATCCATAAGGTTATAATCTTCATGGTAGGCAATTGAAGCCGTTTGAAGAGCGTCAATTGCTTGGCGCCAAGCATAAACATCACGGCCTCTATATAGGCCTTTTTTTTAGACACATAGTGCAGTAACCATCAATTTCAAATTGGTGCCTACGAGGCATAAAGCCAAATTTTTCAGACACTTTTTTTACGAAAACATCTATGTGCATTTCATCTTCAATGTCAACTACTTTGCCACAACCGAGGCAGCTTAGATGATGATGATGCGCTATGAACTGATCTGACAACTCTAATTTATACTTCCAGCCCACGTAAATGCGGTGAACAATACCTAATTTCTCGAAAAGCTCTATATTGCGGTATACACTCACGCGGTCTACAGTACTTCCTGCTTTTGCCTGAATTTGTCCTAGGGTTTGAGGCTCAGGACTAATCAGTAACTTAAAGGTAGTATCACGTGCCTTTGTGATACGAAAGCCTTTATCTCTTAGAACCTGCTGGAATAAGGCAAAATCATGAGTAGACATGTTTCAATTATAGTACCTACTGCAACAAAATTGCAATAAATATTTGATAACGTTATTATTTAAACTATGTTATGGCATCTGGAATCAATTAACTTATGGGACCCTACTCACATATCGGGATGGGTGGCCATTATCACCGTAGCATTGTTGCTGGGCATGATACACGGTATAACCCCCGATGAACATACATGGCCAATTACATTTAGCTATGCTATTGGTAGCTACTCAACAAGACGTGGTTTGCGTTCGGGTGTGATTTTTTCATTGGCTTTTACTCTGCAGCGCGCCATAGCCAGTGAGCTAGCATATTTGGGTTTCTCACGTCTATATACCTTCGGCTCTTTGAATAACGTGATTTACATAATTGTTGGACTAGTAATGGCCATAGCAGGGTTTATGATTGTACGGCGAAAAACTATTTTTCACTTTGATCTACCCTTTTTCAGTGTGCATCACACGGACGCCAAACAGAGCAGCGAGACGTGGCTTAATGACCCCAGGCCATGGATGCCTGCTGTGCATGGCTTCATAGCTGGTTGGGGATTTGGTGCCGTTGCTATCATTATTTACACAGTGCTGGCTCCTTCTACTCATTCAGCTCTTTGGGGGTGGATACCCGGAGCAT
>CAYVOS010000054.1:0-6426 GCA_964453515.1 uncultured Candidatus Saccharibacteria bacterium
TCAGGGCACGCTACCGCAGCGACCGCGCTCGCCTTAACGCTATGGATCATTCTGCCAAATAAGTGGCGCTGGCTCTCAGTAATCTGGATTCTAGCAGTCGCATTTACAAGACTATATCTTGGTGCCCACACACCGGGCGATGTCGTTGGTGGATTTGCAGTCGGTCTAATGGCAGTCAGTTTTGTCAGCCTATTGCCGCCAAGCATAGCCAAAGTACTCCGTCTAGAGCGAGAAAAACTGTTGGATAACGGCTGGAAGTAAACTACTTGTTTTTATGGCGCGTACGTTCAAAAACCCTATAGGCTATAAACAGCAATAGTCCTGCCACGAACACTACGGTTATATAGAGCTGGTAGCGTAAGAAGGTTTGGATATGACTGCCGCCGAAATACCCGACGCTCGCCCATAAACCTACCCAAAGCGCAGCACCAATGGCGTTAAACGTAATAAATTTCAGCCAACGCATATCGCTTAACCCCGCGATTAAGCCATTCGCCTGACGAAGTCCTTCGACAAAACGAGCAATCGCTACTACTTTACCACCATGGCGATTAAAAAATGCTTCGGCTTTATTAATTCGGTCTGGGGTCAAGAAAATATATTTGCCAAATCGCTCCAGCAGCGGATGCCCGCCGTATTGGCCGATCGCAAAGCCGATGTTATCACCGATGACTGCAGCAATAAACGCTACCAACGCTACCAATACAATATTTAATTGGCCTTCGGCTCCCGCGAAAAACGCAGCCGCTATCAGCGTTGTCTCACCGGGAACGGGAAGACCAAAATCTTCTAAGGTAACGAGTAATGCAACGCCTAGATAACCGTATTTATCAAGAAAAGGCGCCAGCGCATTAATAAATTCTGGGATGTGTTGAGGAGCTTGATGCATGTCACCACATTGTCTCTTACGTGCCCCTGTAAAAGCAAATGCATTCTTGCAAATAATACTACATATAGCGCTTGCAGTGAGATCTATTACTCATATATAGTGAAATATATAATTAATTAATGGAGATTTTGTGAAGTATAAATTCAACAAGAAACTAAATCCTCTGGTTGACCACCTTCCGAAAAGTATCCTGAAATCCAGTTTAAATCTTTTAGCAATTCTCGCTGTAGCTACTGCAGCTATGGCGATCAAACTAACCGTCAACAGCATGCCAACCGATTTCGTTGCACCATCTGTTACTATTACGTCCCCGCAAGCGAACGCAAACGTTCCGGCTAACAGCACCTTTACGGTTAAGGCTTATCTTTCAAATACATCTACCAGTAGCTACAACATGTTTTGGTACGTAGATAACGGTTCCTGGAATTGGATGGGCGACAACGGACAGGGGAGTAAACAGGCTTCAATCAATGTCACAAACTGGACGTGGCACGCGCCAAGTAACCAGTATACTATCGATATCGTCGCTGTTATGAATAGCAATGGCCAACGCTATTACGGCACAACAGTGATTACCATTGGCAGTTCAACGGCAACGACCGCTCAGACATTTACCAACGCTCCGGTGGCAGCAAGCGCCTCTGCCGCCACGACCACAGCAACACTTCCATCAAATCTCTATGTTGACCCGAATAGCAACGCTGCAAAGACAGCTTCCAGCACTAGCAATCAGACCATGAAACGAATCATGACAAAGTTGGCGGCCACGCCAACAGCTTTTTGGTTCGGCGGCTGGAATCAGCAGGTGCAATCTGACGTTGCTGCAGTTACTGGCGCAGCGGCTGCAGCCAACAAAACTCCCGTTCTGGTGGCATATAACATCCCTGAACGAGACTGTAATGGCTACTCTTCCGGCGGCGCTCCATCAGCATCTGCATACCAATCATGGATTAACGGCTTTGCTGCCGGCATCGGCACACATAATGCTATTGTTATCCTTGAGCCAGATGCGACCGCTCAAATAAGCTGTTTGTCGAGTGCTGATCAAAGCACACGTTACCAGTTATTGCAATACGCCATAGACACATTGAAAGCACACCCAAATACACGGGTCTACCTGGATGCCGGTAACCCGAGTTGGATGCCGGCAAGCGAGATGGCCCAGCGCCTGAATAGTTCGGGCATCAGTAAAGCGGATGGATTCAGCCTGAATGTCTCAAACTTTTTCTCAACCAGCCAAAACATCACGTACGGGCAACAAATCTCCTCACTTGTTGGCAATAAACACTTTGTCATAGACACCGGCCGCAATGGTAATGGTTCCAATAACGGACAATGGTGCAATCCGTCAGGAATGGCACTCGGTAATACGCCAACCAGTAACACCGGTAATCCGCTTGTCGACTACTACCTCTGGGTCAAAGTTCCCGGGGAATCTGATGGAAGTTGTAACGGGGGTCCAGCCGCAGGAGTATGGTGGCCGGCGTATGCTGAAACACTTGCAACAAACGCAGGCTGGTAGACTGGTCCTTTGCCCGAATCGGTGCGGCCAAACCGAGATAATCTTCTACGAGTGCTCGCTGAGGATTCAGTAGCTCTACAAATAACATCAAGGCCATACCTATAACTAACATTGACCTGGCCCAGGCAAGCGCTTTAAGGTCAAATGACACAAGGTACCAAGCGATGAGCAGCATAAACGGTGGCAGGCATACAATAAAGTAACTGCTTAGATATAGTGGCTTCCAGAGCCAGCTAATAATAAAAATAGCAAGTACCGGTATGAAGGCGGCGAATGCGAAATACTGTACGCTCTCCGGAGGCCGCATATATTTCTGAACTGCCAGCAGCGCAAGTACGACCAAGAGCGGCCAAAATGAAATAATGAACGTTGTGGTAACCACGGATTGGAACCCAAACAGAAATTGCACGAAAAGAATAAATGCGTTCGTAGCAGACGGTTTACCAGTGTATGGTAAGTGCATCCACGGGCTGCCATGGAGTAGGCTGTACCGTAACCATACAACAAATGTCGCCAGGAAAATGACTCCCGTCACGCCCATCAGTACTTGAGTGACCCGGGCATAGCCACTGCGTTTCAACCCAAAAAAGACTAATTGCGTTAAGAGTACAATGCCAAAAAAATAATGTAGACCAATCCCGATAAGCCCACTCAGTAAGTACCCATACCACTGGTGCCTGCGCTTCGACAGAATACCGATATAAAAATAAGTATTGGAAAGGGTAACTAATAAGAGCATTCCATACATTGTCGCGCGGCTTGAGTACCATATAACAAAAGGGGAGAGCCCAAGCAATACCGCAGCAAGCAGGCCGACTCGCCGATCGTCCGAGACACGTCGTCCTACCATATACGCCACCGGTAGCATCAAGAGGTATATCCCCCAGGAGAGTAATCGTAACATTTGGATTGATGGAGTGATCCAATGGCTTACACTATGCACCATGAGATAGTACAAAGGCATCGGATCATCAGCAGAAAGCTGCGTGTACGCGTTATACGTCGGTTGCTTTGCAACTGAAACATTAAATACTTCCTGGTAATTATTACCGCTATGCAGCAGAACTAGTGCAAATACCACGGTCGTCGTCATGCCTAACAATATGAGTAGCAAAACTATCCGAACAGTTGAAATCGTGAACGGTGTTTCGCTGGCAGTAGCTTCATTATTCATTTTGCAACTCCTCTAGTGGTACTTGTAATTTCTCAGCTGGCATATCCATCGCATCATAAGGTAATTTTGCTGCCAACCGATCCGACATGGCTGCCCGAATGAATGGCAAGAACATGACTACGTACAAGAGCCCCCATGATGCGTTTGTAATCAGAGACGAACTCAAGCCATAACGCCATGCTGAAAAACCGATGCCGACAAAGATAGCAATGATGTAGAGGATATGTAAACTGGCGAGTCGAAGATAACTACCTCCCACCCGTTCTTTCGACGTGACCTTAAAGCCACTTGGTATCCGCAGCACCGTGACAATAAATGCTAAGGAATATATCGGCCACGAAGCGATAGATATTGCAATTGCACGGAACGAAAACGCAAAGCTACTAATCACTTGCAGTAAATACAGGGTTATAAATAGGTAAGGTACAAAAATGAGTGCAATCGCTAAGGTGGCAGAGCTAATCGGAATAAAATTACCGTAGAAATAAAAGAGCGGCAGCAGTGCATCGGCTAGTACCACCAGCCCAGTCAAGTAATAGGTAACGGAGGCAAGATACTGCACTCGTTGCTGAAAACGTAATCCGCGCATAAATAGGGGATTATGCATAAACAGGACTTCAAGACTGCCGCGTGCCCACCGAAATTGCTGCTGCCAATAGGAACCGAGGTCCTCAGGTGCTAATCCGCGTGCCAGGATATTTGGCACATATACAGATTGCCAGCCATGCGCATGCATGTAAAGCGCGGTTAATAGATCTTCCGTGATACTTTCTTGGCGCATACCACCAAGTTCGTCAAGCGCCGCACGACGAATTAACATATTCGTGCCACACATAAAAAGGGAATTCGTGCGATCCTTACCTCGACAAATCGGACCAAAAAACAATAATTGCTGCTGCCAGGCGGCATTAGCGACATAGCTTTCCCGGTGGTTCCGGTAATATTGCGGCGACTGCACGAACGCGACGTTATCATCAATAAAATAACCAGCCATTTTCTTCAGGAATACTCTTGTCGGTATATGGTCACAATCAAGTATTGCTATAAACGGCGATGAGGTCTGTTTTAGCGCGTGGTTAATGTTTCCAGCCTTTGCACCGCCGGGCTCTGTCCTCGTAATGCAAGTCACGAGTTTTTGATCGTACATCGCGGCAAGGTCCTCCATATCCCGCCAGTTATCTTTTTTAGCGACGAGCCCATCGTTCAAGATATAGACATGGTAGCTCGGATAATCGATACGCGTTGCCGCTTCTACCGTTTTCTGCACTACAGACTTCGGCTCACCGGCAACGGTAATATAAATATCTATCGGAGCTTCAAAACTCTTATCGAACGGATGGTCTAAGTTCGTGTCCCAGGCGGCATGTACCAAGGTAATCAATTGCCAAACGTGGAATACCTCACCAAAAACCAGGATGCCATACAGGTATATATTACCGCGCTGGAATAGGAAGATGATGCCGACAAAATACAACAGGGCAAGTGATAGATTGAGCGCAAGCATCTTTTTAACGTGAACGGCTCGTAAAAATGGTGAATTCATCGCCTTACCTACTTACACTCGTTAGGTTTTGTAATAGGCCGGAATACTGGGCGTAACCAAACCATACCCAGTTATTGTCATAGTAGCTAAGTGGCTGGGTGATTTGCTGTAATTTTTCGTTGTATAACGGCTTGAATTTGTTGTCGACTATACTGTTCGCGGCGTTGTGGTTAAAGAGCTGGAAATAGCCGATTGTACCGCCATAGACTGCCAATGACGTATAGTCGGCTTTAGGCTGACCGCTATGCGAGTAGATAGCCTGTAGCTGCCGGTGTTTATCCCACTGCTGATTCAAAAAGCCAAACTTCTGCAAAAGCTGACGTGCCTGCTGGTCATGGTTCCATTGCCAATCAAGACTAACTTGCCAGATGACGCGAAAGGCGTTGTATCCGAAACTTGAGCTCTGGCCAGCGTTCGTTGATGCCTGCAATACACCGGTATTTCGATTCATCATCACCCAATCCGGCGGCAATCCAACGCTCTTGCCCGTATCCAACGGTGCACCGATGGCCGAATTAAGCAAGGAATACGAACTATTTACGAGCCTCAACCAATTGTCCGAGGGATCAACCACCGCAAAATCTCGATATGCATAAGGCGCAAAGTAGGACGGGTTCACCGTAAACGTAGGCCCAGTGCCAGATTTTTCCAAATTATCTGCCGCCAGGTAAGGGACGCCGTGTACCGTTACTACCTCTTCTCTCCAGATTGCCCGAATAGTTGCCTGGGCCGCATTTAGATAAGATTGGTTATGCCACTGAGCATGTGCCATAAGCAAAGCCAACGCTATCAGCGTATCGGCATCACTCGCCGTGTTCTCACCACCACGATCAGTCAATATTCCGGTCGTACCGTCTGAACGGGTCCCCCAGAGCCAGCTGTATAAGTGGTCGCTTCGTTCTAGGTGCATTGTCGTCCAATTCCAAGTTGCGGCAAACGTAGACGGATCGTTCTCCCACACAGCGCGGAGCATGGTATACGCTTGACCCTCAGAAGTGGTAGCGTTGTCATTCTGGTTATCCATCGCCCGTCCGGATTGGTAATGCTGCTGTTTGTAATTTGCCCAGAGCACTTGTAAGAAATGCGTAGCATATTGTTGCTGAGATTGTTGCTGATGCACCAGTAGTATTACCCCAATTAAACAGAGGGCCACAATACCAATTGCCGCGGAAATGTATGTTCGCCCACCCAGAGCTCGCAAATTCTGCTTCATACGGTCGTTCTGACACCTCGTTTAGCAAAAAACGTGCTGACACCGATTAAGAATTAGCAGCACGTTAGCCAACTATATGTGAAAG
>CAYVOS010000055.1:0-6255 GCA_964453515.1 uncultured Candidatus Saccharibacteria bacterium
CAATGATCTGCGGTCGATTGAGGTTTCGGTGCCCGATCGTGGTATTGTTCGCCGACTTTATCTTCGATGTATCGGGCAATATTCCATAATTTATTAGCGAAATTACGAGCATCTTCAACTTTACGGTGATCGTAACCGCGATTAACTGCCGGTGCGCGACTGGCTATGATACCCATGCGAAAAGCGTCTGAGCCATATCTTTCGATAACGTCGATGGGGTTAATTACATTACCGAGTGATTTACTCATTTTGGCGCCGTCTTCAGCTAGTACGTAACCGTGGATATAGACCGCTTTGAATGGTATCTCGCCGGTAACGTATAGACTGAGCATAATCATGCGGCTAACCCATGGGTAAAGGATCTCTCCCCCTGTTTCCATGACACTTAACGGATAAAAGCTCTTGAAATCGTCACCATCAGGATAATCCAGGGTAGCGTATGGCCAGGAACTACTTGAAAACCAGGTGTCGAATACGTCAGGATCACGATGGTAGGTTTTACCGTCTACTTCAATGATTTCCTGCTCTACCCGTTCGTCATAGATCCAGTCTTCCGGTTCATCGACATTTTGGAATGCCGGAATCGGGATGCCCCACGCGATCTGGCGACTAATGTTCCAGTCTCGTAACCCTTCGAGGTAGGTAATGAGCTGGTTTTGTTTACTCTCAGGGTAAAAGGTTATCTTCCCTGCCTTAAGTGTCTCAATGGCATGCTTAGCAAGTGGTTGCATGTCGATAAACCATTGTTCTCGTAGGAGCGGCTGAATAACGGTACCGCACTTATAACAGTGCCCAACGTTGTGAGTGTAGTCTTCGGTTTTAACGAGGAAGCCGCTTCCATCGAGATCGCTCACTATTTTCTTCCTTGCCTCATCGACACTCAAGCCGCGATATTCCTCGGGCACGTTGATCATAGTACCCTTTTCACCGATGACAGTGATCATCGGCAGGTCATGGCGTTTGCCGGCGTCGAAGTCATTTGGATCATGGGCCGGCGTAATTTTTACGGCACCCGTACCGAAGTTTTCATCGACGAAATCGTCGGCTATAATTGGAATTTCTCGGTGAGTGAGGGGTAGCTTAACGGTCTTACCAAGAAACCCTTTGTATCGTTTATCATTGGGGTTAACGGCTACGGCAGTGTCACCAAGCATAGTTTCCGGTCGCGTTGTAGCTACGATAATTTCACCACTACCATCAGTTAACGGGTAGCGCAAGTGCCAGAGGTGACTCTGTTCTTCTTTGTACACTACTTCGATATCCGCAAAGGCAGTTTCGTGGAATGTGCAGAAGTTTACCAAGCGCTCGCCGCGGTAAATCAGCCCTTCGTCCCACATTTTCTTAAAGGTGGCGTATGCACGTTTCACGATCTTTTCATCTAGTGTGAAGGTATATCTTGACCAGTCCAGACTTGCCCCGATGCGTCGGAACTGCGTCTCAAAGTTTTGTCGGTTCTGGGCTACAAAATCCCAGATTTGCGCGTACAGTTCTTCCCTACTGTAGTCGAAGCGGCTTTTCCCTTCTTTTGCAAGTTGCTTCTCGTAAACCACTTGTGTTTCAAAACCAGCATGATCTGCTCCTGGCAAGAACAAGACCCGATCTCCTCTGAGGCGGCGGTAACGCACGATCACATCTTCAAGATCTAGAGTAATAGCGGTGCCAAGGTGGGCATTGCCATTGGCATTTGGGGGTGGGACGACGACAGTGAAACTCTCCCCTTCCTTCGCTGGCGCGAAGGCTTGAGACTTTTCCCAGAGCGCATAGATGTCAGCTTCATACTGACCAGGTTCATATACCTTAGGTAGCTTCATAGCCGTCCTTTCCGTTAATTAACAGATTCAAGCATAGCATTTCAGATGAAGCTTGACCACCATAAGCGTGTTCACGTGAAAAGTTGGCCACAAAAATCAATACTTTCGTATGAAAATGCCCATCCGAAAATCTTCATTTTTGTCGCCAATAACGGCCCGTAACTGAATTTCACCATGTTTGTTTTGAACCATAAGCATAACACGTGGCGTCAACCTGTGTAAAGATCTCGGATAGGGAAGGGCACTTACATACTTAAGTTTGGAGCGATTTCGAGCGAGTAGGGATCGGCTTTTGGTTGATCATGCATTGCTTTGAAGCAACCGAGGGTAGCGATCATGGCGCCGTTGTCGCCACAGAGCTTGCGGTCGGGGTAGTGCATGGGCAGGGGGATGCGAGACTCCAGTTGATTGCGTAATCCCGGACTGGCAGCGACACCGCCACCGATAATAACGCTCTTGGGCTGAAACTCTTCATATGCCTGGACGACCTTGTCGACAATAGTTTCAAAGGCGACCCGTTGGAAGACAGCAGCAATATCTGCCTTCTGAGCCTCTGAGAGGCGCTCTGGAAGCTTTATGGACGGGAATCTGAAATCTTCACCGACTTGTGCCTGGGCGGTGCGTAGGACGGCTGTTTTGAGTCCAGAGAAGCTAAAATCATATTTATTGACCATGCGGGCTTTTGGTAGTCTGAATGCATTCGGGTTGCCGACCTCTGCCAGGCGGTCGACCGCGATACCACCAGGGTAGGGGAGGCCAAGGATTTTTGCGACTTTATCGAAGGCTTCACCGATGGCATCATCTTGCGTTTGCCCCAGCAGGGTGTAGTCAAAGTGATTGCGGAAGAGCACGAGTTGACTATGCCCACCACTGACAATAACCCCGAGGATCGGGAAGGCGGGGGCTTGTTCGCATAGATTATATTCGGGCAGCGTCGTGTCGGTTAAGAAGTTAACGTAAAGGTGTCCTTCAACGTGGTTGACGGCATATAGCGGTTTCTTGTGGGTAAGCGCTAAAGTTCTTGCTGCTAGTACACCAATGAGCAAGCTGCCGCCGAGGCCCGCGCCGTAGGTGACGGCAATAGCGTCGATATCTTTCCAGCTTTTCTTTGCATCATCGAGCGCTTTTTCAATTACGGGGTTTATTGCCTCGATATGGCTGCGTGCGGCTAGTTCGGGAATTACCCCACCATACTTGGCATGGATATCCATACTGCTGGCAACGGTATTACTTAGTAACAGGTAACCGTCTACGACGACGCCAGCGGCTGTTTCATCACAACTTGTCTCAATACCTAACGCGGTCATTTACTAGCATTCTAACATAGATAAGACGGCTAAGAGGGCCTAGATTGTAAAAATATTAATAATATTGCATTTATCGTTGACATTATAGGCTTATTATGCTAAAGTTTAAGCATTCAAACAAAAAAAATTAATTAATCGAAGTGAAGGAACTAATTACATGTCTGAAGCTCTACCACGTCCAACTACGCCCATTGGTGAAATGGAATCCCGTGCTGAGACTGTTATCGAACGTAATAATAACCCCGAAGTACAAAATCTGAACGCTGCCGCAGAACGCGAAATCTATGGTATTAACGTGGACAATGTACCGGCCGATATACAGCAAAGAATCAAACGAATTGCAGAACGCCGCGATACGGCTGAGGTACAAGCACTAAACGACCGAGCTGAGATGCAGATTTATGGTTCACGTGGCCGTACATACCTTAACCCTGCGGGTGAAGTTATCGCTGACGCTGACCATGTTAGCCCAGGGATACTTGATACAATGCGTGGAGACCCGCGATATGGTCGGACACCAGAAGACCGGGATACTGCAGTTGAAGCATATCGTGGCCGGCTGCAAGCAGCTTTGGATAATGGTCTAGAGCTAGCGCAGGCAAAGTTACTCGCTGATCTTAGCGTTAGGGATATTACCTCAAGGACTCTCCTTGACGAAATTCGAAATAATCCTGCAAACGGCAAAACCGCTGCCGAACGCGAAGAAGTAGCTGAAATTTACGAGAGTGATCTTCGTGATGGCTTGGATGGCGGGTTGCAAATCAGCCAGGCTAAATTACTAGCTGATTTTAAGTTAACCGATGACCGGAAGTTTCACGATATTGTAGCTCGCCATAGGCGAAACGGTATGACAATTGATGCATCTGAAGCGCGAGCTCACGAGCAGTTAGACCATTTTGCTGCCCAGCGTGAACGTCTTATTCGTGAGCGGAACATATTTAGTCTTGACGAATACAATCGTGCCGTGAGAAACAGGACCGAAAGAAGTGCACCGGGTAGCGGCGAACCTGCTGAGCCTGTCGAACCTGTCGAACCCGAACCTACCCCGGAAGAACGGGAACAAGCTGAGAGATTAGTGCGCATGCAGACTCGACTTACGGAGCTCCGGAATGACTACGTTCGCCGTGTAGCGGGCCGAGATCGTCGTTCCAAACATTTCCGTAGGGAATTTAGAGCTTCTGGCGTTGACGAAGCCCGTGAAGCGTATGAGGCAGCTCGAGACGAGCTCGGCGGTATCGTTGCCCACCTCTATAATGAGGGTGGCGCAAGCACTGAATCAATTCTTATTGCTGCATGGGGTGGAGCTACGGCAGAACGTAAGGTCCTTGTGGATCAAATCCGTGCTCACCGATTGCTCGCTACTGGTGGAAACCGATTCGCTCAATTGAATAACGCAGATGGTACTATCTCGGCAGTTCGTCGTGAACAGGGACGTTTGCGTGGCGCAGTTGATGCATTCTATGGCTGGTACGCTCAAAACAGTCTTGGTCAAGGCCGAGGTGGTCGTGTAGCCGGTATTGTTAAGAATAGCGTCGCAGTTGGTGCCTTGGGCCTCGGTAGCGGTATTGCAGTCGGTATGTTGGCCGGTGCGGCACTACCTGTTGGTGCAGGCCTTGCGGCTGGTTTCGTTGCAAACCGTATTACGAAATCCTGGATGGCTGGTCGAATACGAGCAGGTGCTAGAGCTTCTGAGTTGCTTGTCAATCAACGTTCACGGGCGCTTACCGCAGATATCCTAGCAGACTTCGATGGTCTACCTCAAGATCAATTGCCTACCACGGCTAACCTTACCGGTGCAGTTACTCGACGCACTGGTCGTGAAGTTCGCGGTAACCGTATTCGTGAGGGAGTTTCAACGGCCGCTACCGCACTTGGTGCCTTAGGCCTCGAACACCTGATCGCGGGCTACCTGCCTGACCTTCACTTAGACCAGCGAATCGAACACCTTTTCGGTGGCGAACACGTAAAGCACGTTGTTAAGCATGCTAAGCACCTTGCTAAGAGTGAAGTACCTGGTGAGACCCCTCTTAGGCACATTGACCTGAAGGGTGCTGAATATCCTTGGGACTGGGCGGCTAACCGCTTTGGCGCCGATCAAGCAACTCCTGAACTTCTTGAGCTCGTGAAAAAGGCTCAGGAGGCTGGTATTAATGTCCAGACTCACCCTTTGCCTGGTGGTCGATTCGACATTAGCGTAAATGGCAACACCAATACCCAATATGTTGTCGACTGGCTAGACCGATTCGTACACGCAAAGAAATAATGTTCGTAACAGTGATACAATAGTCACGATTGATAGGAACATATAAAAAATCAAAAAGGAACTATAAAATGGATATCAAAATCGACAGTGAAAAAGTTGCACAGAAGCTGACGGAAGCAGGTGCTCCCGGTGCCATGATTGACCAGCTTACTGACGAAGTGCTAGACATTTTACAGACGAGCGTTGCCATG
Source organism: uncultured Candidatus Saccharibacteria bacterium (assembly GCA_964453515.1). Lineage (GTDB taxonomy): Bacteria > Patescibacteriota > Saccharimonadia > Saccharimonadales > UBA4665 > JAICLK01. The sequence goes on from CAYVOS010000055.1 coordinate 5,573, forward strand.
CGGCTAGAAGATGAACTCAGCGACGAACAGTTACTCGAATTCGAGAACCTTGCCAAGAGTCCGGATCCTACTCAGGGCACAGAATGGATTAGAGGTCACTTTCCTAACTACGACCAAATCATAGACGAAGAGCTCGATAGTATCGTTGCCGACTTGGTTAAAAATGTCAAAAAAATTCAAGGTAATGCTTCTTAAGCAAGCCTAGAATAGCGAGTGTTGCATATACGGCCCCTGGTGATTTACAACTAGGGGCCGTATACTTATGCCCATGAATCCACGCAAAATAGCTAAGAAAATTATTCCTAAGGGGTTGTTCCCTAAAATTGAAACGTATGGGCACCTTGCCGAAGGTGTCGCGTATAACATGAAGGCCGGGTACCCGGCACGCGGCATGAAGGTCATCGGGGTGACCGGCACTAATGGTAAAACCTCGACGTGTTTTATGATCTACCGCATGTTGCATGACGCCGGCTATAAGGTCGGGCTGATGTCGACGGTGGCGTACGGTATTGGTGACGATATCCGTCTACAGATCCATCACATGACCAATGTCCCAATGCCTGAACTCATGGCGCGGCTGAAGTGGATGAAATCCCAAGGGGTAGAGTACCTGGTACTTGAAACAACCAGTCATGCGCTGGCACAAAACCGTGTGTACGGTGTGCCGTACTCGGTTGCAGTCT
>CAYVOS010000056.1:0-6218 GCA_964453515.1 uncultured Candidatus Saccharibacteria bacterium
TTAATTGCGTCCCAGTCGGTAATCTCGGGGGCGTTCTCACTGACCCGGCAAGCAGTGAAGCTTGAATTCTTACCGAAAATGATTGTGCGGCACACCTCAATTCGTGAAACCGGTCAAATCTACATGCCGTTTGTAAACTTTATGCTGTTTATTCTCGTTGTCGCGTTGGTCTTAGTATTCGGATCTTCTGCTAAATTGGCTAATGCGTACGGTATTGCAGTCAGTGGAACGCTTGCGACCGACACCATTTTATTCTTGGTGGTCATTCGGCATCAATGGAAGAAGCCTGCAGCGCTTGTAGCCTTAGCGGCGCTTCTCTTTGTACCAATTGATCTGTTGTTCGTTACGTCAAATTTACAGAAACTGCTACACGGCGGCGTATTCCCGATTGTTATTAGCGTTCTGGCGTTTATTGTCATAAATACCTGGACTAAGGGTGAAAAAATTATCGATAAAGAGCGTCAGGCGAAAGAGGGTCTGGTCGTGAAATTTATTGCCTCGCTGCAATCATTACGGCCGCCACTAAAGCGTTTGCCCGGTGCCGCCGTATATATTGGGCATCACCCGGACTTTACGCCACTGGCGTTGCGGGCGACGGTTGATGACCTCCATGAGTTGCCAGAGAAGGTGGTCATTGTCACGGTGCAAACCACTAATGCCGCACATGTACCAACAAACAAGCGGGCAGTTTTAGATAACTTTGGCGCGGGCGACGGAATAAGCCACCTGACGCTGTATTACGGCTATCACGATATGGTCAATATACCGAAAGTATTGAAGTCACTGCAGTCGATGGATCCTGATCTTGATTTTGATGTCGATACTGTCGCGTACTTCGTGTCGTCGAGTAAGATTGTCCTTACCAAGCGCCATAATATGGCACGGTGGCGCAAGGCACTATACTACTTGATGTACCGAAATGCTCTAAGCTCCAGTGATTACTACAAACTACCCATCAAGCAGACCGAGGAAATGCAGATACCTATTACGCTCTAGCATAGAAACGCATAAGAGGGCGTTCGTTTTGGCTCAGCGAGTAAACCTTTTATACTAAAGATATGTCTGAACCTGAAACGCCGAAGAAATTTGCCATCATTGACGGCAAATCTATTTTTTACCGGGGATATTTTGCAATGCCCAACTTGGCGACCAAAGACGGTACTCCGATCGGCGGTGTCTATGGTTTTGCCGTGCTGGCACTGGAAGTTATCAAGAAGCTTAAACCTGATTACGTAGCAGTTGCTTGGGACAAGCCGAAGACTAACGTCCGAAAGCGTGTTGAGCTTTACCCAGCATACAAGGCGGGCCGTAAACCACCGCCACCAGATTTTTATGAACAAATCCCCGTACTGCACGAACTGTTGGATGCGTTCGGTTGGCCACTGTACGAGCTCGATGACTACGAAGCTGACGACATTATGGGGACACTTGCGGTGCAGGCGCGAGAAAAAGGCCTTGAGACGCTGCTTATTACCTCTGATCTCGACATGTTGCAGTTGATTAACGGTAAGGTGAAGGTGTATGCGCTAAAAACAGGTCTCAGTAATATTGAATTGTACTCACCAAAGTCATTCGAGGCTAAGTATGGCATTGGCGTGGATCAATTTTTGGACCTAAAGTCGCTCAAAGGCGACTCGTCGGACAATATCCCGGGAGTGCTAGGTATTGGCGAAAAAGGTGCGGTTGAGTTATTGAAGCAATACCATACGCTTGATGGGGTTTACGATAACCTGGCACTGGTTAAAGATTCGCTCCGTAAAAAACTGGAAGCTGGCAAAGATATGGCATACCTGAGCAAAGAGTTGGCTCGGATTTGGACGGATGCGCCGCTACAGCTGGATTTGGCAGAGGTTGATGGCAGTAAGATACAACCGCAGAAAGTATTGGAGATGTTACATAAGCTCGAGTTTAAGAGCCTCGAGCGACAGTTGCCGGACGTGATGCAGGTAGCGATCAGCAACCACCGTGAATCGACCGATGCCACCGGACTGCACATTGGCAAAAATGTACTCATCGACAGCAAAGAAAAAGCCGATAAACTAAAGCTTGGCGATTCCGAATACTTTTACATATATACGCGCTCAGCCGGCAAACACGGCAAGAACCCCGAAGTGCTCATTATGAGTCTCGACGGGAAAGATACATATACCATTGACTTGCGTAAGGTAGACCATCGGCTCGTTACTGATAACTTTAAGAATGTACGAGCATTGGTGGGCTATGACGTTAAATCTACGCTTAAGACGCTCCTGGCGCTCGGTGTGACAGAATTTCCGAAAGTAGGGCACGATATTCTCATAGGTGCATTTTTACTCAATAGCCTTCGCCGAGAACAGAGCTTAACTGAACTCGCAGTTGCCGATCTTGGCTACGAGGGGTCACTGTTTGAGAATCTCAGCCCTGACGAGTTAATCGACCGGGCACCCGAGCTGATTGCGGTAATCCATGCGCTGCATCAGCAGCAGGCAGCATCACTCGCGGCAATTCCCAAGCTACCAGAGCTAGCGAGGGACATTGAGTGGCCGGTTATTCCAGTCCTGGCGCGTATGGAATACGAAGGCATTGAACTCAATATCAAGTCACTCGCGGCATTGGATGATGAGATCAACGACATGATCTCTGATATAGAACAACAAATCTACGGTTTTGCTGACCAGCAGTTTAATATCGGCAGTCCCAGTCAGCTGGCTGAAATTTTATTTAACACGCTCAAACTGCCCACTATGGGTATTAAGCGGGGAAAAACTGGTTATAGCACGGCAGCCAGTGAGCTCGATAAACTCCGCGGGCAGCACCCGATCATTGATTTGATCAGCCAGTGGCGTGAGGTTACCAAGCTTAAGAACACCTATGTTGATACGTTGCCGAAACTGGTTGACGAACATTCGAGGGTGCACACGACCTTTAATCTTACGATTGCGCAAACGGGTCGTCTAAGTAGTACCGATCCGAACTTGCAGAACATCCCGGTACGTACCGAACTCGGCAGACGCATCCGGATAGCCTTTGTAGCCGGGCCGGGTAAAAAGCTGGTGAGTGCCGACTACAGCCAGTTTGAGCTGCGCTTAAGCGCCGCGATGAGTCATGACGAAGAATTGATTGATATGTTTAACCGCGATGTCGATATCCATACCGCTACGGCAGCACAGGTATATCACCGGGAACCTGAGGATGTTACCAAGCAAATGCGGAGCGCCGCTAAGGCGGTGAACTTTGGCATTATGTACGGCATGAGCCCGCATGGCTTGAGTGTGGCAACGGGCATGACCTTTGAGCAGGCAGGAACATTTATTCGGGAGTATATGGATGTTCGTAAGCCGTTGGTGGCTTACTTGCAGAAACTAAAAGAGCAGGCTCGTAAAGACGGCTACGTCGAGACCTTATTCGGTAGGCGCCGACCTATGCCGGATATCCATTCCAGTAACTTTGTTGTTCGAAATGCCGCTGAGCGCGCTGCCATAAACATGCCGATTCAGGGGACAGAAGCCGATCTCATGAAGTTGGCGATGATTCGGGTCGATGACGCTATACGTAGACAAGGCGGTACCTGCAAGCAGTTACTACAGATCCACGATTCAATTCTGCTGGAGTGCCCCGAAGCTGAGGCTGAACAAGCAGCGCAAACATTGAAAGCGGTGATGGAAAGCGTCCATCCTGAGCTTTCGGTAAGATTGACTGTTGATACCTCAATTGGCGATAACTGGGGGGAGCTGTAGTTTCGAAGTGCTATACTTTAGTTATAAATACTATTCGAAGGGGTTACGTTAATGGCACATGAAAAGTTATTCCATGTGGGCGTAAAAGCTCTCATTGTTAATGAAGACGATAACGTGTTGGTCTTGAACGTTAATACGGCTAACTTTAAGGGTGATAAAACACCGCATTGGGATATTCCTGGTGGGCGTATTCAAGAGGGTCAAACTGCTGAAGAAACACTCCAGCGCGAAGTACTAGAGGAAACGGGTATCGAACAGATTGAGAAAGCCGTGTATCTTACGGGGGTGATTTCGAATATCGAGATTCAGGTGTCGGATGAGCTAAGGGTTGGGTTGGTGCTCGTGGTGTACAAGGTAGTTGTACCGCCAAATAGCACTATCGTGCTGAGTAAAGAACATACTGGCTATGAATGGGTGAGCAGGGTAGAAGCAGCCCAGCGGCTTCGTTATAAATATCCTGAAGAATTTACAAGCGCACTCTAGAACTGGTTGCAAAAGCATTTTGTTTATGGTATTGTACCTCTATACATATTGAGTTATTAAGAGATGCGGATATTCACCTTTTTTATCATAGCAATTGCCCTGATCGTGCTCATCTTGGTTATCTTCATCAAGAGCATTACCGGCGGCCCGACTAAGCTTTCGATTAATCTGAACAGCTATGCAAACACTAATGCTGTTGCGGAGCTTTTGATCGACGGCCCGGTTAATGCTGACCAAATCCACCAGCAAATTGATATCCAGGTCAACAACACCAGCACTTACTTTGCAATTCTGAACGGCTACCAGGGTCATGTTGCCACCAGCAAAACATTCGAGAACAACCAGGCGGCATACGCCGTCTTTCTGCATTCGCTCAATCTTCTAGGTTTCACCAAAGGTAATACCAATCCGGCACTCAGTGATTCCCGTGGCTATTGCCCGAGCGGTGATCGCTACATACTTTCACTCACTGAAGGCAGTGATGTTATCGAGAAATTCTGGGCGACATCTTGCGGCGGGCAGGGTACCTACGGTGGAGATATTCAGCAGACCCTAAGCCTCTTTCAAAACCAGGTTCCAGATTACGCTGATCTTACCGCAAACGTCGTACTGTAAACCTAAGCCTGTATACTAGAGGGTATGATACGTGCCATCGTTTTCGACTGCTTCGGAGTTATTATTACCGATGCGCTCAAGGTCGTGATTGATGAGTTGGACGTCAAAGATTCAACGCTTTCATGGCAAATTATGGATATTATTCACGCTACCAACCGTGGGCTGATTGAGAGCAAGGACTCGAATCGTCAAATTGCCGAGTTACTCGGTATCAGTGTTGATAAGTGGCGGGGTAGGATCAAAAATGGTGAAACGAAAGATGCCAGGGTGTTGGCATATATACGAGAACTCAAAGAACGCGAGTATAAGACGGCACTGCTGAGTAACATTGGTCGTACGAGCCTCTCGAAACGATTTACGCCTGAAGAACTGCAGGCACACTTTGATGTGGTCGTAGCATCAGGGGACGTCGGTTTCATGAAACCAGATGCTGAAATTTATCTACATGCTGCAACGGCATTAGGAGTTGAACCAGATGAGTGTATTATGGTCGACGACCGTGAAACTCATTGTGCGGGAGCCAGGGCAGTGGGGATGCGCTCGGTTTGTTATGACAATTTTCACGAAGCCAAGCAAGCTGTTGAGCAGTTGCTGGAGCAGCTGTAAGTGTGAAAATATATTGAGAATATTTTTTTCAAATGGTACCTTTTTGTAGAAAGGTAGTATGTAATGAAAAACATCGATGATAAATTCGGACCGCTCAGGAATGGCTTAATGGAGTTGGCAGTGCTCAAAGTCATTTCCGGCAAAAAAGTTTACGTAGCTGAAATTCTTAAGAAATTAGCTGCAACGGACTTTTCGACCGGAGAGGGGACACTATATCCACTCCTAAGCCGTTTACGCCGCGAACAGTTGGTAGATTATGAATGGGTACAATCGGAAGCCGGTCCACCCCGAAAATATTACAGTCTGACCGAAACCGGTAGGGCCCAACTAGGGACTCTCGAAGCTTACTGGCATGAACTAAATGAAATGATTGCGAAGCTAGGAACACACTAAGGGTAAAGTAACTACCATCAATCTGAGCGGTGATGTACATCAGTTTGAAGTATCAGAAGAGACAGCGGGCGTATACTTTTGACGGTCACTTGCTCTGTACCAATAGTTCTTACTGTCAGGACCAATACCAGGCAAGCTCTGTGCCGCGCCACTGTCGCCGAAGGCAATGGCGTCGCCTGACATGCGTATAGACCCGACTCAGTCGTACTAGCTATTTGCCAATACGAAAGATAAAACGTTTTTTTTCACCGATCAGCTTCTGTAGTTGGAGCACGCGCATACGTAGGGTACTGGCTAATGCGGCGTTGGGTGCAGCGATGATAATTTCACGTTCCCGTATGGTGACTGCTACCGCTTCGTCAAACTGTTCACGTACATATTTCTTGATCGCTAATGCTTCCGGCG
>CAYVOS010000057.1:0-5852 GCA_964453515.1 uncultured Candidatus Saccharibacteria bacterium
ACTGATGCTGCCGGGTTAAAGTTTGCTAGTTTTGTGCCTTCTAATGGTGTAGTACTCATCTGTATAGTGTACCAAAGGAAGCAGATTCCTGCCTAATGTGGGCTACAAGCCATTTAGAGTATGCCATAATACTTTGGATGGCAGTTTATTATACAGATGGCAGTGCAAGTCCGAATCCTGGTCCGGGCGGGTTTTCGGTTATATTAGATAAAAAACCGGTAGTACTCGGCACTGAGCCGGGCGGTGGTGACACGACCAACATTCGCATGGAGGGATTTGCGATCATAGCAGCTCTAAAACATGCTAATGGCGCACCGTGCGAGATCTACACCGACAGCGAATTTTGGATTAACGTGATTACGAAATGGTCGCTCGACTGGGAACGCAACGGCTGGAAAAAGAAGGGCGGAGAGATTAAGAACCTCGATATCGTTATGAATGTTTGTCCGCTTTACCGACAGAGCCAGGCTACGCTGGTTTGGGTACGTGGGCACAACAATGATGAAGGCAATGAACTTGCCGATCACTGGGCGAACGAAGCCCGAAAGCAACGACACAACTTATCGGCATCATAGCTAAAATGCAAATAAGCCCCGCATTTTTACGCTGGGGCTTATCTTTTTGTAGCGCAATAGCTACGCCTGTTTAAATAGCGGTCCTATAAACCGAGGTTGGCGCTACAAACTGGCCATGCACTCCAACCTTGGGCAGCTTGGAGCTTTTGGGCGACCGTGATTTGCTCAGTACGATTTGCTTGGTTTGGGTAGCCGGTGCCACCAAAGGCTCGCCAGCTATCGAGAGTGAACTGAAGACCTCCATAGTACCCGTTGCCCGTATCAGTACTCCAGTTACCGCCAGACTCACACTGGGCGATCTCATCCCAAATATTTGAGCTTGGCGTAGTAGCTACAGTCGTACTACTGGGTGCTGCTTGCAGCACAGTGTAGGTGCTGTCGGCATCTGGTACACTCGTAGCTGTTGAAGCGACTACTCCATTCGGAAATGGTCGCGGCGTCAACTGCTCATTGATAGCAGGCACTTGTAGCACTTCGCTGGGGTAAATTAAGTTGGGGTCTTGAATTTGCGTATTTTTATCAAATAACCGTTGCACAGTTGTGTTATTTGCTGTCGCCAGTTCGCTCAAATAATCTCCCGCTTGCACGGTGATCGTTTGATCAGTAGAACTTTTCTTTGTATTGGTATTAGTTTGCATACTTTGTGCGTACGCTACATGACTGTGGCTGGCGAAAATAAATATCACACCAGCAACAGCCGCTACAGTTGCGGTAATTCGCATTGCTAATTTTCCTCCGATTAACTTATATATCCCCCACCACGTAGCGCTCCACAAATATTTATGGGTAACAGAGGTGAGTTATGCGTATGTCCACCTCACTGGAAAAATACACACAAATACCAGCGTAATATACATAACCGTTAGTGTCAAGAACCACGGGAGTGCACCACATGTAGTGTCATGATGAACTTATAGGTATGCAAAGAGGGTCGAAGCTGTCGGTAGCTGACCAGACGTCTATAGCGATGTCTTAGGTGCTGATGAGTTACTGCCTGCATCGGCAAAGTTGTTTTAGTTGCGCAATTACGGTCATTTTTGCCTCGAAGAAATGGGGTCAACCGTTTTCCCCGAACTACTTGATGAGCTCTTAGCAACAGATGATGTTATGATAAGTGCATGAAGCAGACAGACGGAAAAGAGCCCCGAGTTTACGCGTTTATTGATAGTCAGAACTTGAATATTGGAGTTCAGAAGTCAGGATGGAAAATGGACTGGCGGAAGTTCCGCAAATTCCTGGCTGATAAGTATGGAGTAACTAAAGCTTTTATGTTTATCGGTTATATACCGGAAAACGAAGACCTGTATGAGCAAATGCATCAAGCGGGCTACGCGGTAGTGCTGAAGCCAACTTTTGACCTCACGCGTCCGCAACCGGAGATGATGGAAGTGATGCACGAAGAATTAAGCCAAAAGACTAAGCCTGAAGATAAAAAGCCGATCAAAGGGAACATCGACGCCGAGCTGGTACTGTGGGCTATGAAGGAAATGAGCAACTATGAAAAGGCTATTATTGTTTCCGGTGACGGCGACTTCTACTGCCTAGTGGAGTACCTTGACCAGAAGGGTAGGCTCCTTAACTTACTGGCGCCAAGCCAACACTACTCAGGCCTTTATAATCAATATGAGCAGTACGTCATTAGCCTAGATCAGTTCCGTCGGGAACTTGCCTATCACGATTTTAAAAAGCACGGTGGCGGGCGTGGACCGAGAGACCAAGCGGCTTAAATAAGCTCCTCTTTTGAGTTTACGGGTAGAATCGGACATTGAGACAGTATAGAATCACCTCGGGGCAATGCTAGCGGCATCATTAGAACCGCCGAATAAACGGCGTTCATGGCGCGAACAGGCGTTGGTTGGATAGAGGCGGGATCGTATACGTTGGACTCGCGTGTCGGGAATGGTGTAAACGGTGAAGTCTTATACGTGTATGATCCGGTCACGGTTGAAACCTTTGACGCAATAAGGCTTGCCGCATAAGGGTGTGTATGACGCTGAGACCGATATCCCAGAGTTGACCCGAAAGCGGGCTGTGGCACCACTTTCCCCTATGAATCGGCTGATTGGAAGCACGATACCGACAAGCTGCTTGAATAACTGGCGTCGTAGGGAAGATTCTATGTAGGCTGGACGGGCTGCATTCCGTATAATAAAACTAATGAGACAGAGCCAGGCTTTGGGGGTTATGCTTTCGGGCGCGTCGGTATTTTTGACGGGGCCGCCCGGTGCGGGTAAGACATTCGTGTTAAGCGAATTTATTCGTCGTGGCGAACGAAACGGGAAACGTATCGCAGTCACTGCTAGCACGGGGATTGCTGCAACGCATATTGGTGGCGCAACTATCCATTCATGGTCGGGGCTAGGTATACGGGACAGCCTGTCTCCCTATGATAGAGAGTGGCTTCAGACGAATGATCGCCTAAAAAAGCGTTACAACGGCACCGACGTACTTGTAATTGATGAGGTCTCGATGTTGCATGGTAAACGACTGGATATGGTGAATGAGGCTTGTAAACTCTTGCGTGATAGTAATGAACCGTTTGGCGGTTTACAAGTAGTCTTAGTGGGCGACCTGTTCCAGTTGCCACCAGTTAAAGTTAACCGGGAGACGGATATCGAGGATTTCGTGCACACTTCTGCCGCCTGGGCGGAACTTGCACCGAAAATCTGTTATCTGAGTGAACAGCACCGACAGTCAGGTGATCGGCTACTCGATGTATTGGAAGCGATGCGTCGAGGAGAAGTTGAAGAATGGCATACTGAGGCACTTATGGAGCGGATGGGCAAGCTCCCAGCGGATAGCAACCCAGTCACCAGGCTCTACACCCACAACATTGATGTAGATAAAATAAATCAGCAGTACCTTATAGCACTGCAGGGCGAAACGAAGCGTTACGAAATGAGAACCGAGGGAAGCGCCACAAAAGTCGAACAGCTGGTACGAAGCCTTTTGGCACCTGAAGTTCTTGAATTGAAAAGAGGGGCAGAGGTAATGTTTGTTGCCAATAATTTTACGGAAGGGTACGTCAACGGTAGCCGCGGTCAGGTGATCGGGTTTGACGAGGATTCCGGCCTTCCGGAAGTACGGCTGCTTAGTAACGGTAAACGAGTGAGTGTTGAATATCAGAGCTGGACGCTCATGGAGGATGGTAAGGTGCGAGCAGAGGCTGTGCAGCTGCCGCTAAGGTTGGCATGGGCGATAACCATTCACAAGAGTCAGGGCATGAGTCTGGATGCAGCGGAAATTGATTTAAGTAGGTCATTTACACCGGGCATGGGATATGTGGCGCTGTCTCGAGTACGTAGTCTCGACGGGGTGTATCTGAGCGGTATGAATGCCATGGCTATGCAGCTGCATCCAGACATCTTTGCGTTTGACGAACTCCTCAGGGCGGCTTCGACCGATCTGGCGTTGAATACTGAAGACGCTCCAGAAGTCGAAGCGTATGAAGAGCCTATCACTACCTTGGTGGATGATGCATTACTGGCAAAACTAAAACAGTGGCGCATCGTACGTGCACAAACGGATCGGGTGCCGGCGTATATGGTCGCGCACGATGCTGCCCTTGAGGCACTGGCAGCGCATCCGGTCGTAACGACGCAGCAACTATTGGGGATTGCGGGTTTTGGGCCGCGTAAAGTGGAAGACTACGGTGATGAGGTACTAAAGGTTGTGGCTCAACACCAGGCAACAACACAGACGAGTGATGAATCTCAAGTTCGAGGTTACCGTGATGAAGATTATGAGCAGTTGAAAGAGCTTACCGAACACAGTGAGTGGTTCGGTGGCCAGTATGATGAAGCTCGTGACGGCAGGGAACGTTTGAGGCAAAAAATTACTCAAGACACCTCATCTATTTTTGTATTTCAACAGGGTAAGCAGCTAGTAGGAACAATTTCAATCATAGATGATGGAAGGGTTGGAATGTTATTTCGTTTTATCGTGAAAGATCACGATAGTGGAGTTGCAAAGGCGCTTTATGACCGAGCCGTCAATGAACTTCGGACCCGAGGTCATACGCAAGTGCTTGTATATACTGCTAAAGTTAAAGCATTGAAGCAACGTTATATAAACCTAGGCATGCAAGAAGGTGGTGAGTACATATGCTATTGGAGTGAAATATCTGATTAAGCAATAGCGCTGCCAGTGTGATAATAGGACGCAGAGGGTAATTGAAGGGAGGATGGAATGGTTGAAACGTTTCGGCTTAATACCGGGGGTCACATACCTAAAATCGGCTTCGGTACGTGGGAGATAACACCGGATGATGCAGCGCAAGGAGCCGTCGCTGCCGCTCTCAATGCAGGTTATCGCTTAGTTGATACTGCGCTCATGTATAACAATGAAAAAGGGGTAGGCCAAGCAATCCGTGACAGTAGTATTAAACGCGACGAGCTGTTTATCACTACGAAGCTCTGGTCGGATCACCTGGGATACCAGAGTACGCTCGACGCGTTTGAGACGTCGCTTACACAGTTAGGGTTGGAATATGTCGATCTATACTTGATCCACTGGCCTGCTTCATTTCTTCATCAGGGCGATAAAGAAAATAACCAAAGGCTTAGAAAAGATACCTGGCGCGCTATGGAAGAGGTCTCGAAGAGTGGCCGAGCACGGAACATTGGCGTATCAAATTTCGTTGTATACCACCTAGAAGAACTGATGAAATACGCAAATATATTGCCTGCCGTGGATCAGATTGAATTCCATCCGTTTATATACGAAGAGCAACGACCCATCGTCGAAATGTGTCAAAAATATGGAATATTAGTTGAAGCTTACAGTCCTTTGAGCCGGGGCGGACGTATTAACGACCCTGTAATTCAAAAGATTGCCCAGGCGCATAATAAAACAAGTGCCCAGGTTCTCGTTAGGTGGGCCCTGCAACATGACACGTTGCCACTGCCGCGATCAACCAACCCGGACCATATTGCAGAGAACCTGGATATCTTTGACTTTGAGCTGACCCCAGAAGATATGCATACGCTTAATGGGTTGACCGATAGTTCTGCTCGTGTGGCGCCTGATCCGCATAAAATGAAGTAAGGAGGAAAAGTGAAGATTACGAAATATCCCCAGAGTTGTTTAATTATTGAGCAACAGGGCAAACGAGTTGTTATCGATCCGGGATCGCTTGTACGTGATAAATTTAGTGCTACGGATCTGTTGCCCGTAGACGCGATCCTTATTACGCACGAACATGAAGATCATGCAGATCCTGAGTTGATTCGCGGCCTTGTGGGTAGTAGCAGGCCGCCCGTCATAGCGAACCTTAGT
>CAYVOS010000058.1:0-5610 GCA_964453515.1 uncultured Candidatus Saccharibacteria bacterium
GGAAAGTTGTTCGAGGAGCTTTAGCGTCGAGTTATCACATCCCTAACGTAGAATTTTATCCCGAACGGGGGATCGCTTTATCACTCACGGCATCGCTAATCATCTTTATAGTTGGTTGGCAAATGGTTGACGGGTTGTCATCAAGTCTCGGGCTTATACTGATATTCTCAGCCGTTCCGTTACTTATTCGTGTCCTTGGATGGGTTATATCATGCTTTGATAGGCCGTACCACAATCAGACAGAATATCTCGATGAGTTACGAGTGGTTGTCAGTATACCAGCGTTTAATGAGGCCCCAGAAACGGTTGACGCGTGTCTGTTCGCTCTAGTTAATCAAACGCGACAGCCGGATCGTATTGATTTTGTCGATGATGGTTCGCACAAAGTGGACTATTCTGAGCTCAGGAAATACTGGTCGGGGCGACATGGCAGAACCGAATTAACGTGGCGACGAAAGTCAAATGAAGGCAAACGCAGAGCCCATGCCATTACCTTTCGAGAAGAACTATCAAAGCTGCAGAATAACAATGATCTGGCGAAAACGGTGTTTATAACTGTTGATTCGGACACCATTTTGTCACTAACGGCGATAGAGGAGGGTATTCAGCGATTCGCTGACCCTACAGTCATGTCGGTTGCCGGTACTGAACTGGGATACAATTACAACCGCAATTGGCTCACACTGTTACAGAGTACACTTCAAGAATATGCACAGGTGGTAATCTCGGGTGCATGGTCGGTAACTGGTGATATGTTTACAAACCGTGGTCCGTTCGCACTTATACGCGCTACGGCGTTTCAGAAGATTATTGATGTATACGCGAATGAAACGATCTTTGGGCACCGTGTTGATCTTGCCGACGATTCGCTTACAGCTTTGGCGGGATCTATGTGTGGCAAATCCGTGCAACAGATCTCAGCAGTAGCATTTACGATGTGGCCAGAAAAAATTGGCCACCACAGTCGGCAGCGTATTCGCTGGGCACGCGGACGTACGGTTCGTAATTTTTGGAGACTAAAGTATTATCCAATATCGAGTTATATTTGGTGGTACACCCTGTGTAGTATGTACTCGACGATACTTGGTTTAGCACTCATATTAATCCTGATTGGGAATTGGCCGCAATCTGAAAGTGAGACAGTTCGAATCATAGTGTCGAGTGCACTTATCGGTTGGGTGGGACAACTTAGGACACTCTCGTTCAGCCGAAGCGATGAAACTACGACAGTGCGTTTTATGAAGATAGCTTTACGCCCGGCCGCATCTTTGTGGTCGATGATTATTATTACGAGAGTGCTTCGCACATACGGAACACTTACGTTTCTCAAGCAGGGTTGGACTACAAGACAGGATGGTGTAGAAGAGACTATACGCCCCCAGGAGTTAGTGGCGTAGTATGTCGAGACGTTATAAGATCCTTAGTCTTGTTTCCGCAATGCTACTAATTATTGGCTCGTGCAGCTACTACGTTTACGCAAAAACACAGCAACAGTCCGAAACCGTGTATTCCCATACAAGCTCGCGTTACTGGATCATGACGGCCCATGCGTTGAGCCAGGTAACTATGGATAATAAGGCTAGGCAGTCAATCGAAAATGATACCATCTACTCTCCGAGCTATAACCCTAATATGGCGACCCGACAGGAGCAAGGGCTTCATATTATTCCGGTGAAGACCTTTGATTCCGAAGCGACACTTGCGGCGGATATAGCAGCGGGTAATATTCCTTCGTATGTAAAGGCTGTACTCTACGATAATGAACCGTGGGCTCTCACCCCTGCTGCCGAGCAACAGAACCCGGTTCTATATTATCAGCGTGCGTACACAATTGCTCATGACCATGGATATACTTTTATCGCGACTCCCGTTCCAAACAAGATTGCCCCTACGATTGCCCCCTACGCCGACGTAGTTGATGTGCAGGCACAATATGCACAGATATCAACCGGAACCTATCTGAAGGCTGTTAATTCTATAATTGAGCAAGTAAAACACGCTAACCCTCATGCAGTTGTATTATCAGGGATCTCTACCAACCCAACGGCAGGTGACCCAACCCCTCAGCAACTATTTGATATAGCCAAAGCAACATACCCTGCGCTTGTACATGGATGGTGGCTTAATATACCGGAGAAAGGGTCTGCATGCCCCAAGTGCCACCAGCCGCGACCTGACACGGCAATCGAGTTTCTCAGATTATTAGGAGCATCCTAATGGCTACATACTCGGCTGATCTTAGCATGTTTGCGCGTACTTAACGTTTAAGCCTTATGCTATACGTTCGTGAATTGTCATGTGTATTGCGTCAGGGGCTTACAGGCTACAATTGTATATATGGCATGTTTAAGTTCAATCAGAAAGGTTTTCATTATCAGCCCCTCTTATTTGAATGTCATTAAGTAATCCTAATCTCTATCCCCACTGTCAGAACTGTCATTGCGGCGAGTCCTAATAAGAACACCCCTTCAGCAATTGTTTCAAATAATCTGATCTCTTTGCGAGTTCTAATCGATAGGAACGAGAACGTAGTGCTAGCGATAAATATTATTACCACAAGCGTCGCTAGTTGATCAATATGAGTCGAGGGAGCAAGCTTGAGTGCTCGCAGTGTAGTGATGGAGACGAAAGAAAATCCAAGGAGGCTGGCTGAAGCATTCAATATGTGGGCATCCTTTTGGCCCCCGCCTGATGGGGCGGGGAGTGGATGAGATTTATGGTCTGGCTCTCCGTATGTTTGCGTGGCCAATAGCTAGCCCCGCGCCATTTTATCTTTGTGACGAAGATGTACAATCATTCGATGCTGCAATGCGATCTTTACCTGGTTTTGGCTATAGCCTTGAGATTCCAAGTTACTGGTGAGTTGGGTTTTAAGCTTCTTAGAGAAAATATTTTTCGTCAACCCTTCTTTAGTCAATAATTGGGAAAAGGTCTTGTCTCTTTGGGCCGTTTTCACACTGACTGTGCTTGTGTTGAGCACCTTTGCGATTGCACTAAGACGATCATGGTTGAAAATTTTCCGAGGGATACCGCTGCTACCTACCATGCTGCTATGAGAAGAAGTACTTACGGGAGTAGCAGCATTTGCAACCCCCATGCTTCCTACGCCAATAGCGGCAGTAACTGCCAAGCCTAATGCAATATAACGTATATTGTTCATGACTCTATCTCCTGTTTAGTTAAAGTTAAAAGGTAGTATACGTACAGCACATAAAAATTAGCTGGAATAAGCACAGTAAACCTTTCAGGTAGGATGGTGACAATCGTACATTGAACCTGCATTCCATTAGATCCGAGCACCCCCTGTTCGATAGGTATATAAACAGTTAGAAAAACCGAGCGTTGTCTAACTTTTCTTGCCTTTTTGTACACTGCTTTTCCTGCTAAAAGTACGCACATAGTCGCTCAAGTGGCGTAGCGAGCTACGGCAACACCCACTATCTCAAATGGCCACAACAGCCAGGCGATAAATTCATCTGGGTCCCAAAAGTAGGCCGTCCAGTTGCCAGTATGATCACCTTACGTTAGATGTCTCTAATCTCGTGACCAGACTGCTTGCTGAGCGTTTGCAGGTCGGGCTTTCCAAATCCCCTTGATAGCTCATCAAGCTTTTCGGCTTTATCGACGCCGAATTTCTGGACTGAACTGCGAAACCACTCAAACGTACAGAAATATGGTGGCTCGGCTGGCGGATTGCTCTTAGAGTGAAACTTATCAGCATACATAATAAGACGCTCTTCGTTAGTTTTCGCCGTGTAATCGGCTATAGGGATTGGTAGCCCCTGATCCTTTACGTCTTGTTCAGTAAGGCCAACACCAGTATGATGAGATGCTAATCGTGAAACGGCGTCGGAGAAGCCCTCTTCTCTCAATATATCTTCGCCAATAACACCATGCCGTACCCCAGAGACGAACCTGCCGTTTTCTAGTACATCGTACGCACCGATGTCGTGAAGCAAACAGCCTACGTGCACTAGTTGCTGGTCTATACCGGCAATTGGCTGAGCGTCAAGTAGCTGCATAGCGATAGCATCTATTATCTTGCAGTGTGTGAAGATAAGGTCAAAGTCATTGTTGGTCTTGGCGTACTTGTGATGCAAAGCTTCGATTTGCTGGTCTGCTGGTAACACGTTGTCATTGTATCATCGTATTTTTTGCTCAAACTGCAGCCAAAGGAATCGAACTGTCTAACGGATAAGGAAACCAAATAGAATTGAAGATATAGAATTTCAGATACGAAATTCACTGGAGAAGCTTCAGGAGGATTACCAAACCTATTGTGGCATAATATAAGTAATGAAACAGGTTGACAAAATTTCAGTTATCGAACTACGTGAGATGGCTGAAAAAATGTACGGTTCTATCGTAAAAGCAGACGTCGATTTAACTAAAGGCGTCTTGTTAGTCGATATGGAGATGCACGCCGATGGTGAAGCATACTTACTTGAAAACGGATCTCAGCAGACAGATTTATGGGGTATAAATCTACACCCTGATAAATTCGGCACTGATGATTTTATAGAGTTTGACTCAATGATAAATATTCGGCCGCGTCAGAATAACCCATCACGTGACGTGCTTGATGAGAATGTGCGTAATCAGATCCGGGAAATTGTGACAGGAGTGATTCATGAGTAGTCACATATTCGATATCGAAAAATGGGCAGCCTTGTCTATGTTTGAACAGATGGGGAATATAGGAAGTGAAGTGGGGCGAACTATGAACGCTATACGCCGAGGCGATGAGGTCGCTAAGCAGGGCGCGTATTACCGCGGCCTAGACCTGATAGATGCGACAGTCGCAAGTTGGACGTCGGAACCTCGAAAACGCGAGCTATTGCGTGCTCGCGAATTGTTTGCGACAGCAGTTGAGACGCGTAAAGCTGACCGACAGCTTGATAATTACTTCATGCAGTACGCGATTGCTGCTCGTGCGGCACTATAACCGAACGTGGTTGTAATAATAAGACTACAGCTATACGCGTAGACTATACTATTTTCATTTTACAGGAGTGGTCGGACAAAGATAGGGCTTATCTATCTGTTAACGAAAACGGTATATTGGAAGGTAAGAAGTTAACTAGCCCCCGGGGAGCATCAATTCTATGAGTGCGCTATATCCACTTAGTTGTTTGGCAGCCGCTATTTGCCCCTCGTATAGTGGATCGACCGTCCCGTCTCTCTGCATCGTGAGGACAATCGTCGGGTCACTGCTAATAGCATCACCGATGTGTACCTTGGTCACTACTTGGGGTTCCTCCGTACCACCAATATCAGGCGTTGTTGTTGAGAGCAACACCGGTAAACAACTAAGGGCAAGCGCTTGCATGCGACTGATGACAAATGTCTCAACCGTGCTACTTCCGTTAGGCCCTTCGAATACGCTGCTATTCGGCAATTCACTGTGTGCCCGCAAGCATAGACTAAGCATTTTCTTTGCTGCCGCTTGGCGTAATGCCTCCTCGTTTGGAGTTGTCTCACTAGAATCAGGCGTCTGTGTTGCCTCGGCTTTCGGCCCCAAAGTTCCATCAAAACTGGTCATAAATAGCTCCTACGACAGAAAATTAGAAATATAGTAGGACACTTCGCATAAACGTCTTCGGTATGAAA
>CAYVOS010000059.1:0-5577 GCA_964453515.1 uncultured Candidatus Saccharibacteria bacterium
CCCAACTTCCACGGGCTGACGGCTAAAGGTTGACCCTGACCTGTGAGCAGGCATTACATCTTCGATTGACAGCTCACGGAGCAATTGGTATTATTAGTGTAATGGTCGGCCGCGTGGTCGACTTTTTTCGTATGGAACTCGTTAATTTAGAAAGGAAACACAGATGGAATTCGACATGAAGCAGTTAGCAGTTGCCATCCGGGCAATTGCAGAAGAGAAGAACCTACCTGAAGACACTGTAAAAGAAGTGGTCGAACAAGCTCTTGCTGCCGCTTACCGTCGTGATTACGGCGAACGCGAGCAGGAAGTTCGTATAACCATGAACTTGAACACAGGTGACGTTGACGCTTACGTACAAAAAGAAGTGGTTAATGAGGTAGAAAATTCCGCTTACGAGATATCGCTCGGCGAAGCTCAAGCAATGCAGAAGAATATTAAAGTTGGTGAAATGATAGAAATTCACCAAAAAGTCGATTCGTTCGGTCGCGTCTCGGCTCAGACCGCAAAGCAAGTTATCCTACAGCGCTTGCGTGAAGCAGAACGCGAGATCGTGATGGCTGAATATGAAGACAAGATCGGTACCGTTATAAACGCTACCGTCTCTCGTGTTGAGCCAAACATCGTTCGAGTAGACCTTGGTAAAGCACAGGGCATCATGCCTCGTAGCGAGCAAATTCAAGGCGAGCGTTATTACCCGGGTCAACGTCTTAAAGTGTACTTAAAAGATGTTGAACGGGATTTCCGTGGCCCACAGTTGGTTGTTAGCCGTGGTAATCGTGAATTTATTGAATGGCTCTTCCGTGCTGAAGTACCTGAAATGGAAAACGGCGCTGTAGAGATCAAAGGTGTGGCTCGTGAAGCTGGTATACGTAGTAAAATTGCGGTTGCAAGTAACGTACAGGGTGTCGATCCAGTCGGAACCTTTGTCGGTGGCCACGGTACCCGTGTGAATGCGGTAATGAGCGAAGTCGGTGAGCAAGAAAAGATCGACATTATCGTATGGAATAGTGATCCCACGAGCTACATTACAAATGCTCTCAGCCCAACGAAAGTTGCAAAAGTAAACTTAGACGAAGTGAAGAAAAAAGCGGTAGTTAAAGTACCAGAAGATCAGTTAAGCATTGCTATCGGCAAAAGCGGCCAAAATGTGCGACTCGCCAGTAAGCTTACCGGTTACGAGTTAGACATTGAAGCTGAAAAGCAATCCATCGCAGCTCCGGCACAAGCACCCACAGCGCCTGCGCAGAAGCCAGTTGCACCAAAACTCAAAAAGAAGAGCGAACTCGAGAATGAGTTGCTTGAAGCTATTGAGGAGCACGGAGAATAGCAGCGCCCAGTCGCATTACTTCATCATAACGCGTCTCGCGTCTGAGGCGCGCTGCCATTTCTGGACTATTGGTAACAATCATCCTTGAACTACTCAGAATTACGATTAGGTCGGGGTTTATGTCGTGCTCAGCAATGTGTGCTCGGAGGGTTTTACTTAAATCCGGATTAGGAATTTTATCTATTTGATCGATGATGGCTTTCAAGTGATCGTAAACTTCTTGCCCCGCAGCTGGCCCCAAGGCATCTAAAAATTGCTTTTCAACCTCGGTAGCGGGATATGGTAACGAATCGGGAAGAGACGGACTTTCATGGGACGCTTTAGCCATACGGTCAATTATGTTTCTAAGAACACTCTAAAGGCATTTAATTACATTACAAAGTGATGGAGTTTTCAGGCGTTACACTATGAAGGGAGTGACACAGAGTAATCTTAAAAACATGATTACATGAAAAAGCCTCTGAAGTTAGCACTCTTGACGTTAGAGTGCTAGAACGTTATCATGATAATAAGTGACGCAGTAAGGCGTCACCGAAAGGTGGTAAATAAATATGATGCCTAATTCACCAGATTTCCAAGAATTTTTGAACCATTTGACGAATAATGCGCTTGCAAGCTTGAAGCATGCGGACGCGATAGCTCGAGGCTTTGGAAGCGCCTATGTCGGTACGGAGCACCTTTTGCTCGGACTGTTGGCTCAGGACTCTAGTATGGGGGCTAAAATTCTTGAAGGTCATGGCGTAACTTTAGATCGTGCCCGCATGGCACTGAATTTGACGCCAAAAAGTTTAGTAATTAGTATGGGGGCCAAAGGCCTTAGTGAGACCGCTAAGCTCACCTTGAAAATGGCATATGATACCGCGCAGGATTATGCTCAAGATTACTGCGGGACTGAACATATCCTCTATAGTATTTTAAGTCAAAAAAACGCGCGTGCAACCGTGCTTCTCCGTGATATGAACGTGGACGTCGATGCACTTATGAATGAACTTGACCAATTCTTAAATCGACAGCAATACGACGATATGGAAAATGTTGATGCGGAAAATCCAGTAAGGCAAGGAAAAACAAAGGGCCGTAAAACAGCCGTAGACTTCTTCGGCACTGACTTAACAGCTGATGCGAGGGCAGGAAAGCTTGATCCCGTCGTTGGCCGTGAAAATCAAATTCGACGTGTCATCACCATTTTAAACCGCCGGACGAAAAATAACCCTGTACTTATCGGTGAGCCAGGGGTAGGTAAGACTGCGATCGTTGAAGGCATTGCACAGCGAATCGTGAGTGAGGATGTGCCAGATAGCCTACTCGACAAGCGCATCGTCATGCTTGATTTAGCTGGAATGATCGCTGGCACAAAGTATCGCGGCGAATTTGAAGAGCGACTTAAGAAGGTAATGTCGGAGCTTGAGAAAGATAAGCGCACCATTATCTTCATTGATGAGCTTCATCTTATTGTTGGAGCTGGTGCTGCTGAAGGTGCTATGGATGCGGGAAATATCTTAAAACCAGCACTTGCTCGGGGTAAGATTCAACTCATTGGTGCCACGACGACTACAGAATATACCAAGCATATTGAAAAGGATGCAGCGCTTGAACGACGGTTCCAGCCGATTCAGGTTCCGGAAACTACCCCTGCTGAGACCCTCGCAATCCTCAAAGGACTCCGAAAGCATTACGAGAAATTCCACGGCGTCACAATTAGTGATGAAATTCTTGAAGACACCGTCCGACTGAGTAAGCGCTATATAAATGATCACTTCATGCCAGACAAAGCAATTGACTTGCTAGACGAGACTGCTGCTCATTTGCGAGTAAATAAAGGTAAAACACCACCTGATGTGCGTAGATTACAGAAAGAACAAAAGTTAGTTAATACCCGCATTGAAGAAGCGGTTGATGCAGAAGACTACGAGAAAGCTGCACGCGAAAAGCAGCGTGCCAGTCAGATTCGTGAAGAACTCGCAAAATTGCAGGCTGCAGGGAAAGACACGAAGCGGCTTGTCATGACTTCCGATGATGTTGCGACGACCGTTTCACGTATGAGCGGTGTACCGGCTACAAAAGTCATTCGATCTGAGGCTAAGTACCTACTAAATCTGGAAAAGACACTCGGCAAGTATGTTATCGGCCAAAAAGAAGCCGTTGAAGCTGTTTCCCGTGCTGTTCGTCGAAACCGTTCAGGCATTGGTAGCGAGAAGCGCCCAATTGGATCGTTTATCTTCCTTGGGCCAACCGGCGTTGGTAAAACAGAACTTGCTCGCGTGCTTGCTCGCGAATTCTATGGAAGCGAGGGTGCGCTCGTGAAAATCGACATGAGTGAATTCGGTGAACATCACAACGTTTCTCGACTCGTAGGCGCACCGGCCGGTTATGTCGGATACGACGATGGAGGACAATTAACTGATAAGATTCGTCGACAGCCATACAGCCTGGTATTGTTCGATGAGATTGAAAAAGCGCACCCTGACACGTTTAATATGCTCCTACAAATTCTGGAAGACGGTATATTAACCGACGCGAAAGGTCGTAAAATCGATTTTACCAATACGATAGTTATCATGACTAGTAACATTGGTGCCGAGAAATTGCAGAAGGAAGTGAACTTCGGTTTTCACACAACTGATGCGGATTCCCAGAAAGACTTGGAGGCATTGCACGAAGCAAACAAGGGCAAGGTACTTGATGAGTTAAAGAAGATGCTTCGACCTGAACTATTGAATCGTATCAATAAAACCATTGTTTTCCACGCACTTACCAAGAAAGACATTTATAAGATCATCGACTTGCAGGTTGACGAGTTACGGGATCGTCTCGGTAAGCAGGGTATAGGCTTGCAGGTAACACCGCAAACCAAGCAGTACCTGTTGGAACATGGCTATGATGCTAAAAATGGCGTGCGTCCGTTACGAAGACTCATACAAGACACGATTGAGGATCAAATTGCGACTGAACTGCTTGGTGAAAAGTATCAACGTGGTGACGTAATTAAAGTTGGTGCAAGTAACGGCGCATTAGCCTACTCTACTGTTGGAGAATAACCGCTTTTACGACATAAAGCTAATGCTATACTAGTTAGCATATGCAGCGGCGATGGTTTCGGCTCAGTGGTGTAGTCTTACTGGTGGCAGTCATTGTTTTCGGATCTATTGCAGTCGCCGAGAGACAGAATTTCTACGACTGGCTGGCGCTCAGGAACTATCATCCACCAGCCAAGATTATACAGCTTGCAAACGATACTACCATGAATGCCTATGCCCGTAAGGTATTCTATGTAAATCATCCGGCAATTGACGATAAAGCTTTATTCAATAAGCAATGTCCGGATAATGGAGGTGAAAAAACGGTAGTACTCGGATGTTACCATCCAGATCAAAACGGCATATTTTTATTACAGGTCAGTGATCAGCGCCTGAACGGTGTTGAAGAAGTTACCGCAGCACATGAAACTTTGCATGCTATTTACGATCGTTTAAGCTCCCGTGAGCGTAATTACGTTGATGGGCTGCTGATGAATTATTATCTGCATGATCTGCATGATAAGCGTATCCTTGCAACAATTGCTGCCTATAAACAGAGCGAGCCGAATTACTGGGTCAACGAGATGCATTCCGTATTTGGTACTGAAATTGCTCAGCTGCCTGCGCCACTCGAGAATTACTATCGGCAGTACTTCACTAATCGGCAAAAAATTGCCGCCTACGCTGCACAATACGAAGCGGCATTTTCGAGCAGGGAAGCGCAAGTTTCACAGGATGATACTACGCTTGCGAGTATGAAGATTCAGATTACTGCCGACGAAGTCTCGTTGCAGACGCAAGACAAAACAATTTTGACTGATCAGGCGAAACTTGAAGCTCTTAAAAATAGGAGCGACTTTGTCGACTACAATTCCGGAGTGACTGCTTTTAACAATGAAGTAGATACATATAACGCGCTTGTAGACACAACCAGGAGCCTCATTACACAATACAACCAGTTGGTCGTAGCGCGTAATGCAATTGCCCTTGAGGAGAACCAACTTGCACAGGAGCTATCGGCATCGACTGCGCAACCAATTTCTCAGTAGCTTTCAACATGCTACACTAAGCTTTACAAGAGGGAAGTATGCCGAGGAAACAGTTAACCAATTATGTTTGTCAGAATTGTGGTGCAATGACCAGCGCCTGGGCTGGCCGTTGTCCGCAGTGCGGTGAATGGAATACATTGCAAGAAGAAGTTGCTTTGACGGCTTCAGCAAATGAGTCGATTAT
>CAYVOS010000060.1:0-5518 GCA_964453515.1 uncultured Candidatus Saccharibacteria bacterium
ATCAATGACTTTTACAAGTTTTCTTGACCGGAGTCAAACAGATGTGTATACTGTCCCCTTGACTATGAAGAAAGATTTACACCCAACTAATTATCGTCCGGTAGTATTTCAGGATCTGAATAACGATTTCAGTTTTCTGACTCGTTCTACCGTTGCGTCTGACGAAACTATTAAATGGGAGGATGGTAACGAATACCCGCTGGTAAAAGTACACATCTCAAGCGCCTCTCACCCGTTCTTCACAGGTGAAGAACGAATCGTTGACATTGAAGGTCGCGTTGATAAATTCAAGGCACGCGCCAAAGCTGCTGAAGCCGCTCGTGAGCAACGCGCCAAAGCCGCCCAGAAGCAGGCTCATCGTAAGGCGGTCAAGGCCGAAAAAGCAGAGTCTAAAAAGAACACTACTGCTAAAAGCTAGCTTTAATACCTCTATAAAAGCCGTTCGAGCGTATCATATCGAGCGGCTTTTGTTTTACACTTAATGTAATAAGAGTAAGTATGGATAAAAAAGAAGAACTACTACGAATGGAACATGAGAAGCTGCAAGAACAACTTGCGGACCCTGCTGTGTTTGGGCAAAAAGACTACCCGAAACTCGCAAAACGAAATACTGAGCTTGAACATATCTTAGAGTTATTCGATGAAAAACACCGACTCGCGAAAATTACTGCCGAAACTGAGGATCTCATCCGTAGTAAAGATGCAGAACTTGTCGATCTAGCAAAGAGTGAGCTAGAGGATTTGGCTGTCCAAACTACTAGAAATGAAATAGAACTTACTACTGCTCTGACTCCAAAAGATCCAAACGATGAGCGAGACGTTATTATGGAAATCCGAGCGGCTGCCGGTGGCGATGAGTCAAGCTTATTCGTCGGAGAACTATACCGCATGTATGCCCGATGGGCAGAAATGCATCGTTTTAGACTTGAACTCCTGAGTGAGAATCCTAATGAAGTCGGCGGCTTTAAAGAAATTATATTTGCCGTTCGAGGTGTCGACGCGTTTAAACAATTAAAATTTGAAGCGGGAGTACACCGAGTTCAACGTGTTCCTATCACTGAGAGCCAAGGCCGTATCCATACATCTACCGTAACCGTTGCCGTACTTCCAGAAGCAGAAGAATCTGATATTGAAATAAGCCCCAATGACCTCCGTATTGATGTCTACCGTTCAAGCGGTCATGGTGGTCAGAGTGTCAACACTACAGACTCGGCCGTTAGAATTACTCACCTACCGACTGGCATAGTCGTGACCTGCCAGGACGAAAAATCGCAGATCAAAAATAAAGACAAAGCAATGGGCGTATTACGATCGCGTTTACTTGCTATGAAAATTGAAGAGGAGCAAAAACAACTGAGTGACTCTCGCAAAAAACTTATTGGGTCTGGAGATCGTAGCGAAAAAATTCGTACGTACAATTTCCCACAGGATCGTATTACCGATCATCGTATCAGCTATTCTCGTTCTAATATACCTGGCGCTTTAAATGGTGAGATTGACGATCTCGTTGAAAAACTCCAAGCAGCCGAGCACGAGCTCGTAAGGCAAGAAAGTTAAGTAATCTACATGGATATTGGGACGTGGCTGCAAGAATCCACCCAAAAATTGCGCAGTGCTGGCGTACCCACCGCCCGGCTAGACTGTATCGTATTACTTGAAGATATATTGAACACAAATCGTACTCACTTACTTGCCCACCCTGAGAAAACGCTCACTTCCGAGCAAATTGCTATACTCGATAGATACATTGTGCGACGTATGGGTCATGAGCCCTTGGCCTATATTCGTGGCGTCTCGGAATTCTATGGCCGCTTATTTTTAGTTGACAAGCGAGTCCTCGAACCGCGCCCTGAAACGGAAACAATGATTGAAATGCTAAAATCAATTGCGCCGTCTGACCTGCCTGCCCATCCACGCATTGTTGATGTGGGTACCGGCAGTGGTGCGATTGGTATCACCGCACAGCTCGAGATGCCGACGGCAAACGTAGACTTAATTGAAATTGACCGCGACGCACTTAACGTTGCCAAAATTAACGTTAACAAGTTAAGTAAAAATATACATATCATTAAAAATGATTTGCTAGCCAATATCACATCTATTTATGACGTTGTTCTCGCAAATCTTCCGTATGTGCCTGATGGCTTCCATATCAACCCTGCTGCCCAAGCCGAACCGCGCCTTGCAATCTTTGGAGGCCCCGATGGCTTGGACCTTTACAGGCGCTTGTTTATGCAAGTCAAACATCTATCCCCTAGGCCTGCCTATATTTTTACAGAAGCATTACCACCTCAACACGCAGAGCTCACTGAAATCGCTACAAATGCTGGGTTACGGCTAACCAAAACTGTGGATTTTATTCAACAATTTGAACCGATTTAATATAGAGCCTAACTATACTTATATCTATTAGCCTCCCGTTGGGGCAGCAACAAGAGTTGCCTGCACATTTATCTGCTTGCCTGCGCGAAGTATTTGTAGATTAACGACATCTCCGACCGAATGTTGATCAAGCAGTGCTGTGAGGCTATGTCTATCATCAATATTCGTACCATCGACCGACACAATAACGTCTCCCTCTTTTATCCCTGCCCTATCTGCTGGACTCCCCGATATAACACCAGGCTGCCCGCCATCTTGACTTGAGGGAATTATGTACTCAACTCGAGAAACACTTAAATTCAACTGGGAAGCGTAGTCATTTGTAAGCGATAAGTAGCGTACGCCAAGGTATGGTTGCTGGAATTTGCCGGTTGCTAGCACGTTTTTGATAAGACCGCTGACATCATTTATAGGAATCGCAAAACCTATCCCCTGAGCATTACTCGCAACAGCAGTATCGATACCAATCACCTGACCACTCATATTAACCAACGGCCCACCGGAGTTACCTTCATTTATAGCTGCATCCGTTTGAAAAAGATCTTCAAGATTTTCACCGGTGTTTGCATTACCCTGGTCACTTGCCTGTACACTTCTTCCGAAACCGGAAATAATACCTGAAGTTACGGTATTTTGGTACTGTCCAAGCGCATTTCCAATCGCGATTACACTGTCTCCCACTTTTACCTGACTTGAATCGCCCAGCTGTGCTGGCACCAGTGTATGGCCTTTGGCGTTAGTAATCTTCAGAAAGGCAATGTCAAGGCTATCATTTTGGCTGGTCTCGCCGATAACTTTTACGTCATTAAGCTGTGTACCGTCAGAGAGCGTGACGCTTACACTCGTAGTACCAGCCGGCACTACATGACGATTCGTGATAATCAGCCCATTTGAGGAAATAATAATTCCAGTTCCTGCGCTCTGCTGTGTTTGGTTAGGAGTCATGAAGCCAAATAAATTATTCTGCGACGAAGAAGTTTGGCTTGTGACATTTACTGAAACTACGCTCTGGCTAACCTGTTTTGCAATGCTACTGATTAATTGATCCTGGCCATATACTACTTGTTTCTGCTTAGCGGTCGACGATAAACCATAGCTATTTCTATTAGACTCTACCCATCCTCCGGCAAACCCACTCGCCAAACTTACTATTAATAGCAGTGCAATCCCAATATACTTTACATCAATCTTATGATCGTTTAGGTGTACGTTCTGACGATCCATACCGACTCGAGGCATAGTGACACGAGGTACGGGCGGTATCGAAATGGTTAACTTCTTCCACTCTTGTGATTGTTTGTTGCTTTTTCTCTTATCTGCATTAGTGTCCGAATCCATTACCCTCCCTCCTAAGAATTTCCGTTAAACGATTTTGTTTCCCCAATTTGAGAACACTAACACTATGAATACAATCGACACCATAATAAAGATGAATTGCCGTCGAACAACAACTGATAACTTATCAAAATGATCAAGGTAATATAGCGCAGCCAGTCCGTAACCAAGCGCCACGAGTAGGACGGTAGGCTGGGCAATTACCCCGTAGAACAGCAGCCAGTGGCCAAGTACCCACATCAGCGCTGCACCAAAATACCCCCAAAGATATGAGAGGAGTTTCGTATATGGCTCTTCGAAACTATCAAAAAAATGACGAGCTACGAGGTAGCAAATTAAGCCGGTTGCAAATACAAGCCCATACAGCGGCCCGTCAGACCAGGCAATATATAACGCGCTTAAGCCGGCGAGGAAACCAACCGCTGCCTGCACTGCTGTCATGAACAAAGATGACTTTGGCTTAAGAACAATTAGCCAAACTGCGTAAGCAACTGCCCATATGCTTTGCCAAAGTAGACTTCCACTTTGTAGCATTAATGTAAGTGCCGACAACCCTACGATAATATCTACCGAGTTGGCACGAATATTCGCTACCCAGAACCGTGGTCGTACTGCAAACATACGCCATTTACTTAACACAATTAACATGAAAGCTAGCTGGATAAAATGGATACGAACCAACACGAATAGGGCAAACGGTAATAATGTTAGAAGTACCAGATGTAAAAAATAGGAAAACCCAGTTACCGGCTTAATCTTAGCTACTAGTGGTCTCATTACAAATCTAAGTATAACAAATGCTAAAGGACTATTTTAAGTTTATGTAGTAACATTAATGAAAATACGTTATAGTTAAAAATTGAATGAACTCAAACGAAACAACACAGACACCGAATGACGCTCAACCGTCAGCGACAGAACCTCAGATAATGGGCAACAGCCCCAGTGCAAAGCATCAAGGTTTACGAGATGCTCTCTCTATAATTGTCGTCCTGGTGGCGGCTCTCGTGCTAGCATGGGGACTTGTTTCTTTTGTTTTCCAATCCTATCAAGTAGACGGGCCTAGCATGCAAACGACCTTACACAATGGTGACCACCTCGTCGTCTGGAAAGTACCTCGTACATTGGCACGCATTACCGGTCATGCATATATACCAAAGCGCGGCGACATTATTGTCTTTAATGAACCTGGTCTTGCCGACTTTGGCCAAGGCTCCAATAAGCAGCTCATCAAGCGTGTTATCGGGCTACCGGGCGACCGAGTTGTAGTCAAGGATGGGTTAATTACTATATATAATAAGACTCATCCTAAAGGTTTTGACCCTGACAAGACACTTCCGTACGGAAAGGTTATCCCCACAACTTCTGGTAATATTAATATAACTCTAGGTGCCAACCAAATCTTTGTATGTGGCGATAATCGGCCAGATTCTCTGGACTCACGAGTTTTTGGTCCGGTAAACGTTAACAACATTGTTGGCAAACTCGTTCTACGAGTGCTACCCCTGAATGACGTCAAGGTCTTCTAGCTTAGATACGTAAGCTAGAGAACGCATACAACACTTAAAATTACTACTGTTAGTTAGCCTAGTAGTCCGATGATCTTTTCGAGCTGCTCATCTGACTTAAAGGCAATTTCTAATTTTCCACCCTTGGCAGTGCGACGAATTTGCACTGGGGCACCGATACGCTTACTCAACTGCTTGGTTGCGGGAGTCTCAGTACGCATACGCTCATGTGTTGCCTTTTCCTCACGAAATCCGTCTTTTACTGAAACGACAAATTGCTCAGCCTGTCGAAC
>CAYVOS010000061.1:0-5508 GCA_964453515.1 uncultured Candidatus Saccharibacteria bacterium
GATAACGCGTCGTTTTGTACCCAGTAGATCAGCTCTTTAAAACACCGAACGATAAATTCTGCCTTGTGCACAAGCCGTTCGGTAACGTCATCAAAGTAATCCTTTGCCCGGTCCTCGGGCCCGCGAAGAATCAATACACGGTACGGATGTTTTTCGGAAGTATGAACGTGACGCTTACCAACATCTACCACGAATTTACCCTTTAAAAGCCGGCGACCAAGCAACACTGGATAGCGCATGCCCGCACGATCGGCGAGCGTGAACCAAGCGCGTATTTTACGGTCACCAATTTGGATAAGCAGGCGAACTTTGTGCCGTGGTTCCGCGACGCCGAAGGAGTTCTTTACCATTACTAACCGAAACGTTGAAGTTTCAATAGCTTTACCAGTATATAAATGGCTGCCAGGCCCAAAGGCGATAAAGCTCAACCTGCCATCAGCCATTTCCTGGATATTCGTTGCCCATATCGCCGACGAGTCAGCGCCGGTATCGATTTTTGCCGGCACGTCAAAGATATTCAGCTTTGGGAAGCTGACGCGCTCAGTAGTTCCAATAGTGTCTATATGTTCCTGCATCGTGCTTTACTAGGCGTTAAAGTATACAATTTATAACATACATTCGTGCTGTTGTCCATACTCCTAACCCGCCATATGCAGTATGCTCGAAATAGCGTCTACCGGCAAGCTAATCTTGTGAGTTCGGGTAGAAATCCCTTAGAAAGATTTCCATGACATCTTCCACGGGGGATACACTAATGTCCCTTGGCAGTTCCATGAGTCCATAACGATAAAAAACTGCAGCGCCACGGATCGAGAAGCTTCCGCCTGCTATGGCAACTGCTCTCATTACCTGTGGTGAGAAACCGGATATTGATTGTAGTAGCAACTCCTGCTCAATATAGTCGAGAGCTTGAGAGCAATGATCCCACCTCGGTAGAGATGTAGAACGTCCGCTCCGGCTATTTTGGCCACCTCAGGTGTTATAAGAACGTCCTTTGCCTCGGCAAATGTACGAGAAGCCTGTGTCCGATTTGCACCGTTCAATTTTGCCTGAAGTGACCGCAGATATGTAACGTTGGTTGACCGTAGTTGTCCAATCATCGTATGAATTTCACGCTCCTAATGCAAGTACACCATTTCGCTCTATATATATGGCCACAGAGCGGTTTCAATCATTAGACTATTATATGTCTTATTAGTGTTGATGGACCTTAAGTACTCGGATAAAAACATAGCCGATAACCGCTACGAGGATGAGAAACAGCATAATCAACAATGGTATGAAACCACGTTGATTACGAAGTATCGCTTTCATTTGTCAATTATTATGATCCAAAAATAACAGTTATGCAAAAAGAGCTATTTAAAGTAGTCTACTTCGTCCAGAAACGCTTCTTGCCTGAGATCGATGCGAACTGCTCTAACAATTCCTGTTGCTCTTTGGTCAGATTCTTCGGCGTATCGACGACGATCGTGACAATGTGTGCTCCGCGAGCATTACTTCGTAACTGCGGGACACCATGGTTAGATAACTTAAAGTCCGTACCGCTCTGGGTTCCAGCCGGTACTTTCATGCGTACTTTACCATCTACCGTATCGACGCCGATTTCTGTCCCTAGCGATGCCTCGACCATACTAACGTGCTCTTCGCTCAAAATTAGATCACCCTCACGGGTAAAGCGTTTGTGTGGTTTTACCCGCACGTTGACGTACAAATCACCCTTTGGCCCGTTCGCTACCGCTTCACCATGCTCGCGCAGTCGGATCGTGGCACCATCGTCGATGCCTGCAGGCACCTTGAGCGTAATGTCTTGTGACTTTAACTGGGTACCTTTACCGTGACAAACGGTACAGATTTTTTCTGGAATTTTTCCGCGACCTTGGCACTTTGGACAAACACTCGCTTGCTGGATATTCCCGAACACGGTACGCATTACATGCACGACCTGCCCAGTTCCACCACAATTATCACATTCCTTTAATTCATAGCCTGGCTCGACGGTTGTGCCTTTACAATGCACACAGGTATCTTCAAGATTTAAGTGCAGCTCTACCTCAGTACCAAACACTGCTTGCTCAAAGGTAACTGTGACATTGGTTTCTACGTCACGTCCACGCCGTTGGCGTTGTTGTTCAGCACGGGGACCACCCCCAAAGAAACTGCCAAAGATATCTCCGAGCCCTAAATCACCGAAGTCAAAGTGCATTTCCTGAGCACCACCACCTCCAAAACCGCCGAATCCGTTAAACCCGCCAGTTCCACCGCCATTACCACCGACGCCGGCATGACCAAACTGATTATATCGCTGTCGTTTGGAGGTGTCCTTCAGGACTTCATACGCTTCGTTGACTTCCTTGAACTTCTCTTCGTCGCCACCTTCTTTGTCTGGATGATACTTAATAGCCAAACGCCGAAATGCTTTCTTGATCTCGTCGGCACTTGCATCCTTAGACACACCTAAAACTTCGTAATAGTCACGCTTGGCCATATTCACTCAATTATATACTGCTACTTACTTTCTGCAGTTTTATCTCATCATGAAAGTGCATCTTTCAGAAGGATTACAAACTATTCTTTCTTGTCGTCGACAACTTCACCTTCAACTGGTTCGTCATCGTCTTTATCATCGCTCTTAGCGGCTACTTCATCTTCGGCCGGCTTTTCCTCTTTCGAAGCGGCCTCATACATCTTCGCGCCGATTGGCATGATCTTATCATTAAGCGCCTTGGCAGCAGACTCTAAGGTGTCTTTATCAGCCTTATCGTCAGCAACGACTTTCTTAGCTTCATCAACTGCTTCGTTGAGCAATTTCATATCTTCGTCGGAAAGTTTATCCTTGTGGTCACTCTTCAGTTTCTCAGCCTGATAAACTGCACTATCGAGTACATTGCGGGCCTCTACCGCCTCTTTGCGCTTCTTATCTTCATCAGCGTGCGTTTCGGCTTCTTTAGCCATCTTTTCGACTTCATCCTTGTTCAGGTTACCGGAGCCTTGGATGGTAATACTTTGCTCTTTACCGGTTCCTTTGTCTTTGGCAGTTACGTTTAAGATACCATTTGCGTCAATGTTGAAAGTCACCTCAATTTGTGGCACGCCGCGTGGGGCCGGTGGAATACCATCCAATACGAAGCGCCCTAAGCTCTTGTTGCCGTCGATCATGTCACGTTCACCCTGGGCAACATGGATTTCTACCTGTGGCTGGTTGTCAGAAGCTGTCGAAAATACTTCGCTCTTGCTAGTCGGGATGGTGGTGTTACGTTCAATCAGTTTGGTCATTACACCACCCATGGTCTCAATGCCGAGACTCAGCGGCGTAACGTCAAGCAATAGTACGTCCTTTACGTCACCTTGTAGTACGCCACCCTGGATGGCCGCACCAATTGCAACAACCTCATCTGGGTTCACACCCTTCATTGAATCTTTGCCAAAGATTTTCTTAACCTTTTCCTGAACCGCCGGCATACGCGTCATACCACCGACGAGCACGACCGCGTCAACTTCGCTAGCTTTCAGACCTGCGTCTTTCAGCGCCTTTTCACAAGGGTCAGCAGTCTTATCGATCAAGTCAGAGACAAGACTTTCCAGCTTTGAACGACTCAGTTTGAGTTCAAAGTGTTTCGGGCCGTCAGCGTCAGCAGTTAAGAACGGCAAGTTAATGTCGACTTCTTGGGCGGTTGAGAGCTCAATTTTAGCTTTTTCAGCTTCGTCACGGAGACGCTGCATGGCAGCTTTATCGTCCGAAACGTCGAGTCCGTGTTCTTTCTTAAACTCGTCAACAAAGTAGTTAACGATCGTACGGTCAAAGTCAGCGCCACCAAGGTGAGTATCACCGTTAGTGGATTTTACTTCAAAGACGCCATCACCAAGTTCAAGAATAGAAACATCGAAAGTCCCTCCACCGAGGTCGTAGACGGCAATCTTCTCATCAGCCTTCTCTTTGTCCAGACCATAGGCTAGTGCTGCGGCTGTTGGTTCGTTAATGATTCGCTTTACTTCTAACCCCGCAATTTTGCCGGCGTCTTTGGTAGCTTGTCGCTGACTGTCGTCGAAATAGGCAGGTACGGTAATAACCGCTTCAGTAACTGGAGACCCGAGAAATGATTCAGCGTCAGCCTTCAGCTTGCCGAGAATCATGGCACTGATTTCCTCAGGGCTATATTCCTTATCGCCCATCTTAACCTTGACGCCGTTACCGCTCTTCACAATTTCGTAACCCATCAGTTTCAGGTCGCGCTGCACTTCCTTATCGTTGAAGTTACGACCAATCAGACGCTTTACTTCATAAATAGTGTTCCTTGGATTTGTTACCTGCTGGCGGCGAGCAACCTGACCAGCGAGTCGTTCGCCATTTTTGTTGACTGCGACGACTGAAGGAGTCGTACGATTTCCTTCGCTATTCGCAATGATTTCCGGCTTACCACTCTGCATCACGGCCATCGCCGAGTTGGTAGTACCAAGATCAATCCCGATAATTTTACTCATATCTTTACTTGTACCCTTTCTTTAGCAAATCGATTGGCAGAGTGCCAATTTCTGTATTTAGCATAAAAAATTAGCACTCATGTGTCAAGAGTGCCAGTATCATCACCCTCTTGGTCCAAAATATGACCGCAGTAGATTACATCCACTAGTTGCATTTCTGCACATGCGGTTGCCGAAACCCGATGTGCAGTCGGCTCTCCAACCTTCGGTAGCACTCCTCTGATCGCCTTGCACCGAGCTGGGCGCGACAGTTTAAGCGCATCCAACAGGAGTGGCCATATCGGCGACCTTTCTACCATTCTCCGATCTGACCGTACCTCGGGGTTACATCGACTCCAATTAACGATAAAGGTACCGTCACTCCCGGCAAAATTCCGCATGGGGCAATTTTTACAGAGCGCCTCCGATGTGAACTGTTCACTCATGCCATCCGCACCTTAACCATGGCATGGCGAATGACATCATCGCCGATACGATAGCCGGCTTGCAACTCCTCACTGACAACTTCCTGATTGCCGTCGCCATCTTCCATCTGTACGGCTTCGTGATATCGCGGGTCAAACGGTTCACCTACCGTTTTAATGCGTTCAACGCCCATTTCGACAAGCGTTTTCTCAAATTGCTTGACAATCCCCTGTACACCCTTCACATAGTCGTTATCTTCAAGATCAGTCGGCACGTGCTTGAGCGCCCGTTCAAAGTTATCTATAACCGGCAACAACTCTCGGATAGCGTTAGCTTTTACGACGCTTTTGAGCGAGACAATCTGTTCATCATGTCGGCGACGCAAGTTTACGGCATCGGCACGCTCGCGCTGCAAGGCTTCCGTAAGATCAACAATTTGCTGCTGCAATATAGGCAGCTGCTGATCTGGCTCATGTGCTGGTTGTTTGGGTTGCTTCAGAGACTTCTTATCTGGTGCCATATATACTCTCTTTTATTTAACGATACAACACTTCTTCAAGTGATTCACCCGCGTGTCGAACAAATGTCATAACATCCCGGTAGCTCTGCCTGGTCGGCACT
>CAYVOS010000062.1:0-5425 GCA_964453515.1 uncultured Candidatus Saccharibacteria bacterium
CATTTCCGTCGACACCCTATCGGAAATTTTATCCAAAAACCATAGGCGCTGTTCGCCTAATCGCCGTACGATATCGCGCCGGTCAGGCACCAGCAATTCGGCAGCATTGCTAGGAGTACTTGCCCGCATATCTGCCGCTAGCTCAGCGAGACTTGTATCGACCTCATGACCTATCGCTACAATGGTCGGAATCCGGCTAGCGGCGACAGTTCTCGTCACCTGCTCGGTGCTAAATACCTGGAGATCGTCAGCACTACCACCGCCTCTAATAACCACGAGTACATCCGGCGGATCTGCCAGCTGATTTAAATAAGTGATTGCGCCCACAATTTGCGGCACAGCCGCGTCGCCTTGCACCTGTACGTCAACCAGTTGCAGCGCTACGCCGCGCCAACGCTGATTCAAAATTTTTACAAAGTCGGCGTAGGCTGCTGACTCTTTTGAAGTCACCAGTCCTATTGTCTCAGGTGGATACGGTAATTCGCGTTTACGTGCCTCATCAAATAAACCTTCCTTGCGTAATTTTGTCTCCAGTAGGTTGGCCGCTTTCTTTATCGATCCTTCGCCTACCGGACGCATCGATTGTACATTGATACTAAACCCGAATAATGGATGCAATCGTGGGATGCCATGTACTTCAAGCAACATGCCGTCTTCCAGCGGACCAGGCAGCATATATACCGTCCCAAAGAACCGTACACTTGCCGTCTCATCTTTTAAATCAAAGTAAACCCACTTGTTTTTACTGATTTTGAAATTTGCTAACTCTCCCGCAATCGTAACAAGCGGATACGCATACTCAAAGGTTTGGTTTACAAGAGCTACAAAATCACTGACGCTTAAGACGGTATCATTCATACGGCTTCGACGTCGGTTTGTACATCTTTGCCATTACGGTGCAGTGTCCGGTGGTAATAAAAGTAGCCAGGCGGCAACTGGATTAACATATTTAACACGCGGTACATGACCGTAACCGGTAAACTCAACGCAGCCGGAACTCCTGTAGCTACTAGCACACCGGTCATTAATGCTTCATATATACCGACACCTCCCGGCATGACTGAGACAAGTCCCGCAAAGTTAGCGATAGAATATGCCAGTATCACTGACCCCGGATTGACCAAATGACCGAATGCAACATAGACAACATATACGGCAGCTACCTCAGCCAAATTAGCAATGAACGCCCACAAGAACGGTCTCTTCAGCTCACGATGGCCCTGTTCGATGAGCTTGTAGTTTTGGTGCAACTCCTCAACTGCCATGCGCAAACGACCCATATTGATTGTCTCCGGGTTGTTAGGCCGTACGACAACCTGGATTAGGCGGTTCAGTAGCTGGGTTAAAAAGGTGAACGTCGCTTGAATGCGTCGTTCATGGCCAATGATCATAATGAAGGCAAACGTGCCGATAAGAAGCAACGTAGATACCGACCCTCCTATCAGGAGTACAAAATTATTGACGTGACCGCCGATAGCTAGGCAAAGCAAGCCGGCGATAAGCAGAATTTCAAATGACAGAAACAAAAGCGCCAGCTTCATCAGTTGCACAAGCGTAGCCCTGCCCCCGGTTATTTTTTCTCGTTCACTCCGCATACGCATCGCGAAATACGAGATACCTGACACCCCTCCACTCGGGAAAACGCTATTTACAAAATTAAGCTCTAGAGACGTCTCGAACAGGAAGCGGTATCTGAGCTTGTTCCCTACCATCCGAAATAGACCATCGTAGAGTTTTGCTTGTGCATGGTAGTTGAGCAATTCTACCGGAATCAAGAGCAACAAGACCCAAATATTGACCTTTGTGAAATTGCTAATCGTATCATATAGCTGATGCCGCACCGCATAAATAAGCACCACCAGCGCAAGCACTGTTAAGATGTTGACGAGTAGTTTCCAGCGCCGTTTGAAAAAAGCTTTTTCGCTCATTTAGTTACCCATTATACCTAATATTTAACAGACCAGTTATACTAGAAGGCAACAATGGTACAAAATCGTTCACTAATTATATTAGGGCGCCAGCCTGCCCTTGGCCTTGCGGAGCTTGAGAGCATCTTCGCTTCAAACAGGATTCAGCCTGTCGGCAAAGAAGCCGCTTTATTAGATGTCGAAGCTGCTTCAATAAACCTGGGCAGAATCGGTGGCTCTATCAAACTCTGCTCCATACTTGGCACGTTTGACACATCTAAGTGGCCGGATTTGCAGCAACATATGAATCGACAACTCCCTGACGTCTTGGCTGACGTACCAGAAGGAAAACTCCAGCTTGGCATCAGCACCTATGGACTCTCAGTAAAACCGCAACAATTATTAGCCGCGGGCTTAAGCCTGAAGAAAGCACTACGAGCCGATGGCCGTTCGGTCCGCCTGATACCTAATCAAACAAACGCACTCAATAGCGCTCAAGTACTACACAACCATCTCACTGGTCCTACCGGCTTTGAGTTGGTACTTGTTCGGGATGGTAGCCATACCATTTACGCGAGAACCGTCGCCGAGCAGGATATTGAATCTTACACGGTGCGTGACCGTGGGCGGCCACGTCGTGATGCCCGTGTCGGCATGCTACCACCGAAATTAGCGCAAATCCTTATAAATCTCGCCGGCAGCAACGCCGAGCCTTCGACCACCCGTCTACTCGATCCGTTTTGTGGTACCGGCGTAGTGCTACAAGAAGCGTTACTCCTTGGTTATAACGTCTACGGTACTGATCTGGAACAGCGTATGATCGACTTCTCACGCGCCAATCTCGAATGGCTGAAGCAACAGTTCGGATATGATGGTAAGGTTGATCTCACTGCCTGTGACGCTACCTCGTGCCAATGGCAGCCGCCCATAGATCGGATCGCCTGCGAGACATACCTCGGCCAGCCATTCAATTCCTTCCCTACTCCGGAAAAACTGGAACAGGTTCGGAGTACATGTAATACGATCATCGAAAAGTTCCTAGTGAACATATCGACTCAGTTATCACCAAATACACGACTTTGCCTTGCCGTGCCCGCATGGCAGCATAAACCTAACCTGTTTATCCACCTGCCGACGCTTGACCATCTCGAGAAATTGGGGTACAATCGTGTGAGTTTTGAGCATACTCGTGATCAGGAGTTAGTCTACTCCCGCGAAGACCAAGTCGTCGCCCGCGAATTGCTCGTAATCACAAGGAAATAAGATGTCACACGTAAAAGCTGGCGGTACCGCCAAAAACGTACACGATAGCCCAGGTCAACGCCTTGGCGTTAAGCTGTTTGGTGGCCAAATGGTCAAGACTGGTCAAGTAATTGTCCGCCAAGTCGGTATGACCAAGCGAGCCGGTGCCGGCACAATGCTAAGCCGTAATTTTACGATTCACGCCACCAAGGACGGAGTCGTTAAATTCCAGACCCGCAAAGTACACCTGTTCAGCGGCAAATCTGTCCGCCGCACAGAAGTCACCGTTGAATAATCAATGATATTCAAAAAAGAGCCCGTCTATGTGGCTCTTTTTTATAGCTTCGAAAAATTGCTCGCCAATAACGCCCCCGTGCGACAGAATATTGAATGAGTCAGGCAGGAATGGATTAGCCACAGGTGGTTCAGCGATCACACGCTGTTCTCTATCTACCAATACCATCGCGTGGTATTTATCGGTAAGTTCTACTGAACCAGAACGAAATATTTGGTGAAACCCGTGTAAGAGTTATTGAAACCGACCGCCTAGGTACATGTTTCTATCCTGCTCCATAAAGGGGTTGAGGCCTTCAGTAAAAGTTTTACTTTGAATCAGCTCACGATGAAAGTACATACATAAATTATACAATAATACGTATGATATACGAACTTATGTTTAAAGATAAATTTATACGCCGAGGTGGCGTTTGATTCGATCGATCACGTCTGCGATCACTACTTGCGATTTTACTAGATACTCGTCTACGCCAAGAGATTCCGCACGCTCCTTGTCTGCTTCTTGGCTCAAAGCAGTCAGCATCACTACTTTCAAGTTAGCGGTTTCGGGAGTATTCCGAATAATATCCAGTACTTCAAACCCGCTTACTTTCGGCATCATTACATCAAGCAGAACTAAGTCGGGGTGGTATTCCAACGCCGACACAAGCGCATCTTCACCGTTCATAACCCGACGTACGTCAAAACCTTCCGCCTGTAGACGAGTTAGGTACACATTTGCAAGCGCGTCATCATCTTCAACAAGTAAAATCCGCTTAGGGTGTTGAACCGGTTGCGGAGTTGGGTCGGTGGCTGTGGTATCCATACTGTTTAAGCTATATTACTTCCCTACTTTTTGCAAGCTTTCTATAAATCCAACAAACATAGGGTGATCCCGATTTTGCCGTGATTTGAATTCCGGATGGAATTGACTGGCAAGAAAGAACGGATGGTCAATTGCTTCAATAATCTCCACCAGATTTGTATCTGGGTTCGTACCACTAGCACGGATACCCCATGATTCGTATTGGTCACGGTACTGGTTATTGCACTCTCCGCGGTGACGATGCCGTTCTACGATATCCATAGTGCCATATACCTTCGCGGCCAAACTGCCAGTTTCCAGGTGGCAATCATAATTGCCTAGTCGCATAGTTCCGCCAGTGTTTTCCTTGCCCTCTTGATCTACCATTGTATGAATAACGAGATGCGGACTAGCAAGATCAAGCTCAAACGTAGTGGCGTCTTCCAGGCCACCGTTTCGAGCTGCAGCAATAACTGCCATCTGCAACCCCAAACACAGTCCTAAGTAGGGTAATTTATGCTTTAACGCGTACTGTGCAGCGTGGATCTTACCCTCGAGCCCCCGCTTTCCGAAGCCACCAGGCACCACAATACCATCAATACCCTCCAATGCTTTCGCCGCATCTTCTTCACTCTTAATCGCTTCTGCGTTTACCCAGTCTATCTTCACATTCGTATCATTCCACCAGGCAGCGCTCCTTAGCGCTTCAAATACCGAAAGGTAAGTATCTTGGTTGTCCATGTACTTGGCCACAACGCCAACTGTTACCGTCTTATCGTAGGTAGCCGTAGCTCGGTTCACTACTTCTTGCCATTGACCTAGGTCGGGTCCAGAGGTCGTAAGCCCCAAGCGCTTGCAGAGGTAATTGGCTATACCGCTTGATTCCAATTCAATTGGTACATCATAGATACTACGGGCATTCGGAAGCAGCGCGATAGCATCTTCACTAACACCCGAAAAGAGCGCTAACTTCTTTTTTACACCTTCACCCGCCGGTGCTTCACTTCGTGCCGCCAAAATATCCGGCACGATTCCTAGCCCACGCAAGTCCCGAACTGCATTTTGCGCAGGCTTTGTCTTAAATTCCTGGCTAGTGCCTAGGTATGGCAAATAAACCACATGGACGTATGCACAATTTTCACGCCCTACCTTCATACCAAATTCACGAATAGCTTCGATAAACGCTTGGCTTTCA
>CAYVOS010000063.1:0-5389 GCA_964453515.1 uncultured Candidatus Saccharibacteria bacterium
TGATTCGCGAAAACCCGGTCATAGTATAGACGGATTCATCTCAAACAGTCGTGGACGACATGTGGGAACGTCCGCATCACGTTTACAGGGCGTCCCTCAAAGACGGCCTGGCTTCCGCGTGCAACCGACCGTTTCAAATCAGCCAACCGTCAACCGCAGTACGATAAGTCTTCCGTCACGTCCGTTAACAAATAGGGTGATGGGTACTGCGTCTTCGACACCCATACCCATTACTAGTCGTCGCCGGCATCGTCGCGATGAGGAACGGACCAAAAAGGGTCATCAGCGCATTAAAAAATTTGCGAAGCGTTCCGCCCTTGCGCTCCTCATACTTGTATTACTATCTGGCGGCTGGTTGGGATGGAAGGTGCTTGACGCCTCCGGTAAGGTATTCGGAAGCGGCAGTAATCTGCTAGGGTTCTTGAGTTCCGCACCACTTAACTGTGAGAGCACGGGCCGATGTACCATATTGCTAGCCGGGAACTCAGCAGATGACCCAGGGCATAACGGTGCGAACCTGACCGATTCGGTCATGCTTGTCAGCATCAATCTGAAAAACAACACCGCCTTTATGCTCAGTGTGCCGCGAGACTTATACGTAAAAATACCAGGCAACGGCTACGCAAAAATTAACGAAGCTTATGAGGACGGCCAATCAGAGCATTTTTCTCAAGCCGGTTACGCAAACGGAGGTATGGGGCTCCTGGAAGAAACGGTTTCTCAGGATTTCGGCATCCCCGTCAACTACTACGCACTCATCGACTACTCAGCTATTAGAGACGCCGTGAATGCGGTGGGTGGTATTAACGTCAATATCCAAAGCCAAGATCCAAGAGGATTATACGATCCTAGTATCGACTATGCCACCCACGGCCCGCTAGTTAAGCTAACCAATGGCTGGCACACCATAAATGGCGAACAGGCGCTTGACCTGGCACGTGCCCGAGGTGACACATACGGTTCATACGGCTTTGCAGCCAGTGACTTTGAACGGACACAGAACCAGCGTATGATGATGCTGGCGTTGAAAGATAAGGTGACTTCCAGCTCAGTACTGGCAAACCCAATTAAACTTGGTGAACTCATTGATGCAATTGGTAACAACCTTAATACCGACTTGACATCAGGCAATATTCGCCGAATGTATGACCTGTCAAAGCAAATTAAGAGCTCCAACATCAAATCATACGGCCTCAACAACGTCACCTTCAGCGGCAAACAAAACGTAGACTTGATGACAAACTATTTGACACCAACCAATGAAGACGCACTTATCCCAGCAGTGGGATTAGGCGACTACAGTCAGATTCAGCTCTACGTGCAACAGTTAATTTCCAACAACCCGATTGTCAACGAAGCAGCTAACATAGTGGTCCTTAATGGCGGCAATACCACAGGTTTAGCTGCAGCTGAATCAAAAGTACTTACTAAAAAAGGTATGGCCGTGAGCGCTGATGCGGATGCGCCTGCTTCAATGTCGGGTCAAGCGAACAACGTCATTATCGATAATTCCAACGGCAAGGATCCAGCAACTTTGAACGCACTAAAATCACTGTTTGGCAGCACTACCTCTACTAATGTGGCGCTATCGACAGCCTATCCGAATGCGAATTTCATCGTCATCTTGGGCACAAATCAGCAAATGCCCGCAGGTGCAAACAGCTCCAGCTCAAGCGGCAATACGTATCAATAGTTCCTCCATGAAAAAACAGTTACAATACTTTGTATAGTATTAAATGCAAAGGTAATAATACGTGCTGCAGTTCCATACATTAACCGACACACAATCCGCTAGCAACATAATTGCTGACCGATTACGCAAGGAGCTTGATCATGGTCATAAAGTCCTCTGGCTATTGTCCGGGGGATCAAATATCGGGATAGAGGTAGACGCCCTCAAGAAACTTCCACTAGAGTTACAAAAAAATCTTACAATTACGCTCAATGACGAGCGTTTTGGCCCTTTTGGACACAAAGATTCCAACTTACAACAACTGACGGACGGCGGGCTACTCAAGACAGCCGCCAAGATCATTCCCGTATTGGTGCCCGAAAGTCTACCGCTCA
The DNA here is from genome assembly GCA_964453515.1 of uncultured Candidatus Saccharibacteria bacterium. Lineage (GTDB taxonomy): Bacteria > Patescibacteriota > Saccharimonadia > Saccharimonadales > UBA4665 > JAICLK01. The sequence goes on from CAYVOS010000063.1 coordinate 2,068, forward strand.
CCGCAACTGCGACTCACTTCGGAGATAACCTCAGCATGGAAATTGCTTTAGCGGATACTGTCGTCTCGCAACTTGGGATGGGCAGTGACGGGCACATTGCAGGCATTCTCCCCAATACACCAGCCGTCAACGCGACCGAGTTAGTCTGTAGTTACACCACTGACCTATATGACCGAATTACCATTACTGCGGAAACACTGAAGCTCGTCAATGTGGTTTACCTGTTTGCTTTCGGGCCAGACAAGCGCGCACAACTCGAGCTACTCCGCGATAAAAAGTTGACGCCAAACGAGCAACCTGCGCAATTTCTCAAGCAAATTTCAGAAGTGTACGTGTACAATGATCAATTAGACACCGAAGTAGCAATATCTAAAGGAGGAACTGAATGAAAATCGCCATACACGGACTTGGCCGCATGGGCATGCAAATTGCCGAAAAATTGGTACAAGATGGCCACGAGGTCATAGCGCATAATCGGAGTCCGGAACCGATAGAACATGCCAAGAGCTTTGGGGCAACGGCTGCATTTACAAAACAGGAGGTGCTGGACGCGTTTGCCCAGGATCGCCTAATACTTTGGATCATGCTGCCGGCTGACGTCGTCGAAGGAGAGTTGGACGAATGGCTGAAGGCCGCACCAAAAGGCAGCCTCATTATTGACGGCGGCAACTCGGACTTCCGCATAACGCAACAACACGCCAAGATGGTCAGCGATCGTGGCTCAACACTGTTAGACGTTGGCACCAGTGGCGGCATTATGGGAACGGAAAACGGCTTTTGTATGATGGCCGGTGGAGAAGAGTCTGAAGTGAATATCATCAAGCCAGTCCTCGACTCATTAAGCAAACCCCGTGGCGGTTGGGGATACTTTGGACCAAGCGGGGCCGGACAGTACGTCAAAATGACGCACAATGCGATAGAGTACGGCATGATGGAGAGCCTGGCGGAAGGTTATCGGATTCTGAAAGAAGGTCCGTATCAAAATATTGACCTCGCCAAGGCTGGCGATGTCTGGCAGAAAAGCAGCGTCATCACCTCTACTCTCAACCGGCTAACCGCCGAAGCACTGCACGAGAACCCTTCGCTAGAGGGCATTGAGGGTTTCGTTGCGGAAAACGGCGAAACGCGTTGGACGCTTGAAGTAGCCCGGGAACGGAATATCCCGGTGCAGAGCATCCAGGCTGCCTTTGACGTTCGAATGGCATCTCAAAAAGGTGAGACTAACTTCGCCACGAAGTTACTCGCTGCAATGCGAAATAAATTCGGCGGCCACGCCCTTAATAAGCAATGAATAACCCGGAACTAGAACCCGCTATCATCGTCATCTTCGGTATCACTGGTGACTTATCGGGGAGATACTTATTACCGGCACTCTACCACCTCATGAAAGATAATCTTCTACATGAGCAAACGGAAGTAATCGGTGTATCCAGGCGAGAAGTTCGCGTAGAGGACATCATGGAGAAAACGGTTCAGAATGTCCAAAAGACCAATGAACCTGCTGACCAAACTGTACTTGACCGTATGCGTCGAATGCTTAGTATGTTCCAAATGGATCTGGATAAGGGAGATGCTTATGACCAGCTAAAACAACATCTAGATGATGTAGAAAATAACCATGACATCTGCATGAATCGCCTGTACTATCTATCAATTCCGCCCGCCGTATACCAACCGATCGTTGCTATGCTCGGTGAACATGGTTTGCAAAAAGGTTGCAAGCACGGCAAAGCAGAGTCCCGGCTGTTGGTCGAAAAGCCCTTTGGCCACGATTTGCTATCTGCAGAAAAACTCATAGCAGAAACTGGCAAAGACTTCGCCGAAGATCAAATCTACCGTATTGATCATTACCTTGCAAAAGAAACGGTTCAAAATATATTAGCCTTTAGACAGCACAACCCGATCTTCGATGCAATCTGGAGTAACCGCTACATCGCCAGCATCGATATTTATGCGAAAGAGACTATCGGCATTGAAGGCAGAACGACATTCTATGAACAAACCGGTGCACTGCGAGATTTCATCCAAAGTCACTTATTGCAACTGCTCGCAGCAACTACGATGGAGCGGCCGACAAGTGACGGCGGGGTGGCTATTCATGCTGCACGCTTAAATCTGCTCCATGCTATCGAGCCGATGCCGGAAGATAAAGTTACCGAACGCACGGTCAGAGGACAATATGAAGGGTATCGGACAGAGGTTGATAATCCTAATTCAACAGTTGAGACTTTCGCTGCAATTAAGCTATACATTCAGAACAGCCGATGGGAAGATACGCCGATCACCATCCGCACTGGTAAGGCCTTGGACGAACGGGCTACCATTATTGATGTAACGTTTAAGCACCCCGAAGGTACAACCCACCACCCGAATGTGTTATCCTTTGCAGTTCAACCGCGCGAAGGAATTGGCATTGACCTGTACGTGAAACGGCCCGGTTTCGATAATGAAATGCAAATGGTGCCTATGGATTTCCGTTACGAAAGAAATTTCGAATCCGGCAACCACCCCAATGCCTACGAGCGCGTTATCGTTGATGCTATCCGAGGCGACCGCACACTATTCGCTACCGGTGATGAAGTAATAGCTAGTTGGCGAATCTTACAGCCAATTATCAACGCTTGGGCAGAAGTTGGCGCAGATATCCAGCTCTATAAGCCTGGCTCAACAGGCCCGGCACTACCCGAATCGTTTGTACAAGTACTCAACCGTTAAGCGATGGTTAAAATTACTGATAAACTATTCGGAGACTTAATCGGAAAGTCGCTCGATGAGCTGCCGCAAGAATACGTCAAAAAACTCTTAAAAGATGTAGCCGTAACTTGGCAAGACGAGCCTACTCTGGAGCAACGCTCCCAATTGCAACTTCGCGGTAATCAGACCCTCTTCGGGTTGTACGAAGGCTTGCCGCTGCCTCAACGATATAGCGGATATACCAAATTGACACCGGACAAGATTACTATATTTAAAGGTCCCATCTGTTACGCCAGTTCCGATATGCAAGAACTCAATGAACATATCAAACATACCGTTTGGCACGAGATGGCTCACTATTTTGGGCTTGACCATAATCGGATCCACGAACTCGAATAAAACTTGCGTACTGGTAGTAGTATTGTTGTAAAATCAATTATATAAATAAGGATTAGCATTATGGCAACACTTTACATTTACAGCTTTTTAGCCGGTATCTTCGCAGCACTCGGCGTGCCGCACTTTGTGCGCGGCATAACCGGTGAACGCTACCAGGGTCCATTCAGTAAATCAGTATCAGCAATTGAGAATGTCATCCTTGGTTGGGTGAGTTTAGTTATTGCTGTGC
>CAYVOS010000064.1:0-5303 GCA_964453515.1 uncultured Candidatus Saccharibacteria bacterium
GTAATATCGCATTAAACACAAGTAGGCTGTACATTAATAATTTGGTTCGTCGAATAATAGATTTCGAGGTCAGCTATTCGGCAGTTAGCAGATGGATTTAAGGCACACCATCTATAAAAAACCTTTGCACATTCTTTTAACACCTCCCAAAACTCCACCTCACACATAAGTCTCTCAAAAACTCGATGCTTCGAAAGTAAGAAGTTCTTAAGATTTTTCAAATCTTCTTTTTGGTACTCAATCAAATATTACTTCTTTACATACATTTTGAAGCGTCATACAAAAACAAAAACTATACAACAAAAACAAAAAGCTAACTGCTGAATAGGTGACCTTGTTCATCCGGGGATAGGCTCCGGGGAAAAAACAAAAACGCCAAAAATAAAAAGAACAAGATGCACCTGGATCAACCAATAAAACATATTCCAGTACTACTTGAGCAAGTGCTGCACTATCTGGACCCGAAGGAAGGGGATTCTTACCTCGACCTGACAGCCGGATACGGTGGTCATGCAGAGCAGATACTAGAACGAACACACAATCCAAGTAACAGCGTACTAGTCGATCGTGATCAACATGCGATTACGGTTCTGGAGCAGAAGTTTGCAGGGTCGAGAATCAAGCTAATTCATTCGAATTTCTTGAGCGCTACCCGCGAACTCGACAAGAACGGAAGTACTTTCGATATAATATTGGCAGATCTCGGGGTATCGTCACCGCACCTTAATGAAGCTGATCGGGGGTTTGCAATTTCGCAAACGGGACCACTCGATATGCGCATGGATCAAAATCAGAAATTGACAGCCGCGGAGATAGTAAATAGCTATCCTGAGACTGAAATTGCTGAAATCCTAAAGCGCTATGGGGAGGAACCAAAAGCACGGCAGGTCGCGCACTTAATTGTGCAGCATCGACCGTACACTACAACCACCGAACTGGCGCATATAGTCGCTCGTGCCTGGCCAGGGCATAGCAAGGTTCATCCGGCTACTAGGACATTTCAGGGGTTACGCATCGCCGTCAACGATGAGTTAGGCCTCTTGGAACAAAGTCTGCCGTTATGGGTCAAACTGCTCAAACCTGGTGGCAGGATTGCTGTTATTAGCTTCCATAGCTTAGAAGATCGTCTGGTAAAGCAGGTATTTGCTGAATCGGGCGGTGAGCGTTACGACGCCGAGCTGCAGCTACTGACGAAGCATCCCGCAGTCGGCACGGCACAAGAGATCGTTTTCAATCCGCGTGCAAGAAGCGCAAAGCTTCGTGCCGCAGTGAAAATAAAAACAGAAAGGAACGTCTAAATGCCAATCACGGTAGTAAATCGTTCCCGAGCCGTTAAGGTACACGTTCGCGTGGAAAAAGCTGAAGAAGCTTCACGAGAATAAACCTTAATCTCTATTAGTACTGGGTGTCTAAATTAGATGTCCAGTAAGAATCAATTCATTTAAAAAAAATAAAACAAATATATAAATATCATGACGTACTCAAGTTCATTGGCGATAGGTCGCCAGCGCTATCAGAGACCAAATCAAAATGTCATTTCGTTCCGACGCAGTGACCGCACACTTGGTCCGATTAGTAACACCGTTATTCTCATTGTTCTGGCAAGCTTGCTTGGCCTTTTGTATCTGACACAGGTGACCAAGACGGATGCGTACGGTTATAAGATTGCTTCATTGCAACAACAACAGACGCAGCTCCAGTCTGAAAATGACAACCTCCAGCTTTCTTCCGCTCGGTTGCAGTCGCTTGACCGTGTTCAAACGAGCAGTGTAGCGCAGCATATGACGCCAGTCTCGCCTAGCGGCTCCGTGCAATAGCAGATCATTCTTATGAATTTGCATTTTAGTCACGCTTTTTACAGCGTAGGATTCGTCGAGAACGCTTAAGCTGAAGTATAATTGTTATGTAAAATGAATCCACGTCGAGAATCCTCTCAACCGGTCTCTACTTTTTCCGCAGTTGCACGTATAAATTTTATATATGTGCTTCTTGTAATTATTATTGGAATTTTTATTCTAAGGTCATTCTATGTGCAGGTTATTAAATACGGATACTATCACCAGCGGGCGCTGAGCGATCAGTTGGTACAGGCATCGATTCCTGCGCAGCGCGGCATTATTGAAGCGGAAGATGGCAATAGCATTGTGCCGATCGTATTAAATGAAAAACTTTACACGATTTACGCTGACCCTACACTTATAAAAAACCCAGGTAAAGTCGCCGGTACGCTCGCAGAGATTCTAGGAGGCAGTGAAGCAAGCTACCAGCAGCTGCTTACTGAAAAGGGAACCCGGTACGTCGTACTTGGCAGGAAAGTTTCTGCTTCAAAAAAGGATAAGCTACTTACGTACCAGTACCCTGGCGTTGGCGGTCTTGAACATGACTATCGGACATATCCTCAGGGAAACCTAGCTGCTCAAGTGTTGGGCTTTGTTAATAATAGCGGACAAGGTGAGTACGGTATCGAGCAGGCGCTCAACCCAGAGCTTTCGGGGACTCCGGGTGAGTTGAAAGCTATTACCGATGCAGCAGGTGTACCGCTAGCTGCAACCGGTAATAATATTGATATCGCCCCGAAAGCAGGCAATAACGTTGTTTTGAGTTTAGATATCGGCATCCAAAAGCAGGTCGAACAGATTCTTTCCCAAGATTACAAAAAGACGAAATCCCAAGGGCTTAGTGCAGTTGTTATGGATCCCTATACAGGGCAGGTCAAAGCAATGGCCAACTATCCAAGTTACGACCCTGCGAACTACCAAAATGTGCCTAATCCGAGTTTATTTGAAAATGCAGCCATCGATAACGCTATTGAGCCTGGTTCGATCATGAAAACGTTAACGACGTCTGCAGCCCTCAATGTTGGTGCCATACAGCCTAATTCTAGTTATTACGATCCAGCACACTGGCTAATCGATGGTTTTAATATTACTGATATTAAGCAGGATGGCGGTGCTCGGGAACAGAACATCCAAAGCATTCTGGCACTTTCACTAAACACTGGAGCGGTATGGATGCTTATGCAAATGAGCAATCCTGGTGGTACGCAGATTAATTCTACAGGCATCAAGACCTGGAATAATTATATGGTGAACCATTTCCGGCTTGGCCAGCCAACAGGTATCGAGCAGGGCTATGAGTCGGGTGGCTATGTGCCACCTGCTAACATGAATGACCCAAGTATAAATTTACGGTATGCCAATACCGCATTTGGGCAAGGGGTGCAAGTAACGGCATTGCAGATGGCTGCGGCTTTGAGCAGTGTTTTGAATGGCGGCACCTATTACCAACCAACGCTCATAGCGCAAACCATCGATCCGAATACGAGTAAAACTACTATAAATCAGCCAAAAGTGCTTGAACGAAACGTAGTAAAACCGCAAGTGGGGCAAGAGCTAATACCGCTTATGCAAGGAGTTGTTTCAGCGTATTACCTTGGAGGATTTAACTTCATGAGTTTCCCATCAAATTATATCGTTGGTGGGAAAACCGGTACAGCACAACTTGCGAAGCCTGGCGGCGGCTACTATAACAATATCTTTAACGGAACTTATCTGGGCTTTGTGGGCGGGGATAAGCCACAATACGTCATTTGTGTGTTTAACATAAAGCCAAATGTTCCTGGATACGCCGGTTCACTCGGAGGGCAGCCGGTATTTGCAGATATAGTGCATATGATGATTAAAGACGGAGATATTACTCCCAAGAATTAACTTTCTTAGAACAGTGGTACTAAGGTGGTACAATATGACCAACGTAACTAAAGGAAATAGCTAAAATTATGGGTACACTACATCTTGCTGTACAGAGCTCGACTCTTATTCGCGTGTTATTGCTCGCGTTCTTTGGCTTTTTGTTGAGTATGATTATCACGCCGTTGTATACGACCTTGGCGTATAGGGGACAGTGGTGGAAGAAACCACGTACACAGGCGATGGGTGGCGCTTCGGCAGCTGTCTATCAAAAGCTGCATGCCGCAAAGCATCAACGTAACATTCCTACTATGGCAGGCATTATATTTGTCGTTTCTATCGCGTTGGTCACTCTATTTGGTAACCTAGAACGAGGTCAAACCTGGCTGCCGCTTGCAGGTATGGTTGGTGCTGGGTTGATTGGTTTAATTGACGACATGATGAACTTGCGAAGCACTGGCGGCATCGCTGGTATGCGTGCGCCAGTAAAGCTGTTCTTGTACAGTGTAGTTGCATTAGTCGGCGGATGGTGGTTTTACGCGAAGCTCGATGTTAACAGTGTCTTTTTGCCAGCAATTCATCACTGGCATATTGGCATACTCATCATTCTAGTTTTCTGGTTTGTCGTTATCGCGACGGCGAATGCAGTTAATATCTCCGATGGGCTGGACGGGCTTGCTGGTGGTCTGTTGGTGTCTTCCTTTACAGCTTACGCCCTGATTACTGCTATTGAAGGGAAGTACTCACTTGCAGCGTTTTGTCTCACTGTGGTGGGCGCGCTACTGAGTTATACCTGGTTTAATATCTATCCAGCCCGTTTCTTTATGGGCGACGTGGGGGCGTTCGCGCTTGGAACGGCGCTTGGTATTATTGCTATGCAAACGGACACCATCTACGTGTTGCCGGTTATTGGCGCTGTCTTTGTGATGGAAACAGGCTCAGTCATCATTAACCGTACATCGCGTAAACTCCGCCATGGCAAGAAAGTTTTCTTGAGCTCTCCTATACATCACCACTTTGAAGCTATCGGGTGGCCTGAGACTAAGGTAACGATGCGCTTCTGGATCCTTGGACAAGTTGCCGGGGTAGCCGGACTTATTGTATTTCTACTCGGGAGATACTAATGGGCCCGGGGAGGGCAATTCGAACAGAACGTGATCGTTACGAAGGGGTAACGGCTTCACCACACCGGCGGCACCGTCCGGATTACCTGATGTTTGTCATTATTCTTATCCTACTTGTCATTGGCGTAGTAGTAGTGTTTGCCATTGGGCCGGCATTAGGCCTGTCAAATAACGTTAGCAGCAGTTTCTATAGCAGTCGCCAGATTATTGCCATCATACTGTCGCTGATCGTATTCTTCGTGACTTCACGCATACCACTGGCAAATTGGCGGCAATGGCATAAGCCGCTTTTGATTGTGGCCGCATTGGCAATGTTGGTAGCCTTTGTAATGCCAGCTAATCCACAATATCCAGCACATCGGTGGATACGTCTGGGGAGCTTCTCATTTCAGTCCGTTGAACTATTAAAATTTGCTGTACTAATCTGGCTTGCTGGATTCTTAAGTGATCGTATTCAAAACAAGTCGATCACTGACCGGCGCAGTACGTT
>CAYVOS010000065.1:0-5258 GCA_964453515.1 uncultured Candidatus Saccharibacteria bacterium
GAAACTACAGCCCGGTAATAAAAATAGACCACCAAGTGGTCTAAGTAATAATTTTTAATTTGGTGGGGATGGCTGGACTTGAACCAGCGACCAATCGGTTATGCACGCCACTACAACTTTCGTTGCCTCTTTCGAGTTTTGTGGTCCGGACTGTCTCTTCATCCGTGTTCAGGCGGATGCCTGCCATTCAGTCTCTACACCTTTCCTGATAAACATCAGGACTTGGCTCGGGATTACCATACTTTATTTCAAGCTTAGACTTCCCCGAGTTTGACAAGATATACTTACTGGTTACCCAATAAGCAGCCCAATAACTATTTGCCATATCTAATTTAGACTTAAGCAAATTGTTAACCGAGCCGACTGCTCTAACCACTGAGCTACATCCCCATATGCTCACAAATTCATGGTTAACAGAGATGAGTATACCAGATTTGTGTGGTGAGATATATAATAATAGTTCGTACATCATGTTAGATAAAATCAAACAATATAAAAACCATCCGTATGTTGAGCAGTTTCAGGACATTCGTGCTGTAGGCCTAGGAGTTTTTGCGGTTATTGTACTGCTAGTGAGCTGGAGTGGTGCCAAGGCTATTCAGACAAATTATGATTTACAAAAGCAGATTTCACAGTTGCAGCAAGAAAATTCGGTGCAACAGCTCGAAGATAATAACCTAAAGCTGCAAAACGAATACTACAATACAAGTCAATATCTGGAACTTGAAGCTAGGGAGAACTTTGGCCTGGGCTTTTTGGGCGAAACGGAACTGATTGTGCCCAAAAGCGTTGCCATGGCGCATACTGTTAATTTGAGTAGCCAGATGTCGCAAGCCAAGGCGAGCAGCAGGCAGCCGTCATATCAGAAGAACTTCCAGGCATGGATAAATTTCTTCCTGCATCGTCAAAGTTCATAGCAGATGCGTTTTTAGGGGTGATTGACAATATATACCTCTGATTGGTATTATGTAGCTAACGTTTCCAGGATGAGGAAGTAAAATAGCTCGCTTTGTTATGTATGCGGGGACTTTACCCGCCAACGGGAACAGTGTAACGCGGGGTGGAGCAGCGGCAGCTCGCGTGGCTCATAACCACGAGGTCGCAGGTTCGAGTCCTGCCCCCGCAACCAGATCAAGCACCCAAAATACGAGACCGTGTTCCATGACCAATCCTTATTCATTTACCCCTGTTAAATCTCAGATTTTAGTCTATATTTTCAAAGATGCTCAAAAGCAGCTACGTTAGGCTCGAACCAGCAAAATAGCCGTTATTGCTCAGATTAACTCCTTACATAGGTTCCAAAACTGTCCGTTCCTCTATATGAGGACTGGACACTTACAAAGCTGACCGGGTTCCATGACCGATGCCCTTAAAATCACCGAGCTAGAAGGGTGGCTGTGGTGCAATTTGGTTGATTGCGATAGCATAATTGTATGGCTGATAGACCCCCGGTATTTAAAAAAGGCTTCCCTGGGCTTGCTCTATGGGCCGATGGCTGGGGCTGGATAGAAATTGGGCAAGACGAACATTCACGTTCATTAGTACGTATTTTAGACGAAGGTGGAATGGTTTGGGGGAGTCCGGATAAGATGCAAAATCTGGAAAAAGCTCTCCGGGCAGCTGATGAATCCATAACAAAATGGATCAAAGAGAATGATTAAAAACTCAGCCGAGTTTACACTTGATGAAGCGACAAAGCAGAAGCTGCGCAAGTTGCTAAAAAATAATCCAAACATCGGTGGCAAAGTCATGGCGGTCAAGTTGGTGCAAGACGCCACTAAGTGTGGTCTAGGTAATGCCAAAGCGTACGTTGATGCCATGATTACTGAACTATAGTGAGGGGGCGCTTCTCACCCTACCGACTATAGTTTGTTATACACCCGTTTCCGTTGCTTAAACTGCCTATCCAGAAAAGGAATATGTTGATCGTGGTAGTCAATCAGCACCTTCGGGCTGGAACTGTGCATTAACCGACCAACATATTGGGTTGTTTTAGCTTCAAAGGCGAATGGAAAGGCAAAGATCAGGGCCTCAATGTTTGGAATGTTCATGCCTTCGCCAAAAATTTGACCTGTGGCCAACAGTACTTGGTAATGTCCGTCTTGGATTTGTTTGAGTTTTGAAGTACGGCTGGCGGCTGAATCGTCGCCGGTAAAGATTGTAGTTTCGCATTGGCCTTTGAGATACAGCTCAAGGATTTTCAGATGTTCTTTGCGTTCACTGAGCACTAATATCTTTCGTTTCAGCGCAACTTGCTCAAGAATATCCCTGATGACCAATTCATTTCTGGTTGTGTCATAACTTATGACCTTGGCTATTAGGTCGAAATGGTCAGTTTTCCAGTTGAAGGGAATATTGAGACTCGTTTCTCGAACTATCACATCGAACTTTTTGCGAGTAGTTGGTTTGTCTACATCTACAAAATCGGCCATGTTAGCGATAATGTCGCCAATATAGACGTAAATCAGCTGTTCGTCATTATGCTGCCGCTTTGGTGTAGCTGTCAGGCCATATAGATACTCTGGATTGAGATGAGCAATAACATTGCGGAAGGTCTTAGCAGGAATATGATGGCACTCGTCCACGATAATCGTGCCGAATTTATCTCGTAAATCGTTCAGATCCTTAGCCCTGGCAAAACTTTGTAGCAAGCCAACAGTTATTTCCTTGCCTGTTGCTTTCTTGGCGCTTGAAAACCGACCGATGTGGGCTTTGGGGATATTTAGATACTTCTGGATGCGTTCTACCCACTGATCGAGCAATTGCTTCCGATGAACCAGCACAAGTGTTGGCTTCTGATGAAGAGCGATAAGCTCCATGCCGATCATAGTCTTGCCACTTCCAGGTGGCGCAACAATAACGCCTTGCTTTTCAACCATAGCTGCATTGACGACTTGCTCTTGCTGATCCGTTAATTTGATAAGGCTCTTGAACTTGCAACCAGACAATTTGGGAGTTACAAAACTAACTTCGTATTTGATGCCGTTTTCGTATAAGAATTTGAGCAATCTAGAGAGAAAACCCCGTGGTAACGAGATCGTTTTGGCTGATTCATCAATCAGGCGAAAATATTTCTGCACCTGATAGAGCGACATGCCTAGCCGCTTTTTGGTCAAATACTCAGTGTTGAGAAAATTGAGCTCTTCTTTGAGATAGCCAACAAGCACGCCATTCAGTTGCGATTTGTTCAGGGTAATGTTTTGGCCAACAGAGATTTTCAACTTCTTGTTCTTGAGTGTGCTTGTGGATTCATCAATCGTGCTACCTATTGCTTGGTCGTAGGCCGCATCAAGTTCTTTGGTCGAATGACGTCTGGCGTTGTTCAGGACTTCAAACTGGTCCTCAAAAGGCGTTCCGGCGCTCGGGTTTATAAACACCGTGTTGCCCGCTCGAACTGACTCACCCTGAAACGGCAGGGCAATCAGATTACCGAAGCCGTCTTTAGCAATGGCGTCTTGGTTAGGGAACAACCGGTCAAAGCTGGCTTCTTTGTCGAAAGTCGATAGCTTCAAGACTTTACGCACAACTTCCAGCCCGATGACCCGGCTCTTGTGACATGGGTAGGAATTTTCGAAGAAAACCCAGACGTGACCGCCATTACCTGACCTTGAGCGTTCTATATATCCTGATAAGCCAAACTTGGCTATCTCTTGTTGGTAGTTATTGCAATCCTCTAGCCAATTGGTACCGTCAAAATCCGAAGCCAGGAAATACGAGGTGTTATCTTCCAAAATAGGGTAGATGCCGATAGTGATCTGGCCGGTGAGGTGCTTGCGGACGACTTCGTCGGTCAGAGGTGTTAGCTGCTTGTTCTGGAAGTTCTTGACGGTACCGCCACTAGCCTTATGGGCGTTAAACTCGTCCCAGTTAAATGTATAATCCGGGAAATAATTGCCATTTTTATCCCATCTTCTGGCGAAGGCATCATTACGACCCCTAAACAAAGATCGGTATAGTTTGATCTTATCTGCAGGTTGCATAAGCTCGTGCTTACAGCTTTCGGTAGCGAGTTGTGCTGCCTCTGCCAATCCGCTCAACTCTATTCATTTCCATCAGTCTACTCAGGGCTTGCGAGACCGTAGGACGCGCAACGCCAGTGCGTTCAGCAATCTGACCGGGTGTGGCTTCCTGCACTTCTCCAAGATAACCCCAGACCTTGAGTTGCTGAGGTGACAGCAATGTTTCGATATCTTCTGCAGTTAGCAATTTCATAGCATGCTCGGCTTGCTCTAATGAGATGCTTAGGAAATATTCAATCCAGGGCGCAATTGACTCCGATTGAGTACCAAATGTCTTCTGGCTTCTGCGCAAAGCCACATAATAGTCACCTTTACTGTCCTCAACTAGCTTCTCGTGAGATACATACGGCGTATAAGCGTAGCCTGCCTGCAATAAGAGCAGGTTAGTCAGAACTCGCGACAAGCGGCCATTACCATCTACAAAAGGGTGAATCTTCAGAAAACCGACAATAAATGCACCAATGACTACCAGTGGGTGGTTTTCCTTGGCTTGCAAAGCATTCTGTGTCCAGGCAATCAATTCCTGCGTTTCTTTAGGAGTTAAGTAAGCTGGGGTTGTATCAAATAGGACACTTAATAATTTACCGCTTCGATCTCTCATTTCGACATTATTCTCAAGATTTTTATAGTGTCCTTTATGCCGATCATCCTTCTCAGAGTACTTAAGCAGTTGGTTGTGGAGATGAAAGATGCTGCTTTCAGAGAAAGATATGTCAGTGTAGCTCTCGAATACCGTTTGCAAAACCTCGTAATAACCCCTTGCTTCCTGAGCGTCACGGTCAGCCATTTTTTGCATGGTTAATCCGCGCATCAAACTCTCCACCTCAGCGTCACTTAATTTAGAGCCTTCAATGCGAGTAGAGGAACCGGTAGAGGAAGCCAGTACCGAATGCTTTAATCTACTCAGGATTTGTGGGCTTAGGTTTAGACCACCAACCCATCGTCCCTTTAGCTCATCAATACGAGAGATTAGTAAATAGTTTGCCTGTGGCAGTTGTAGAATTCGCTTATTGAGGTTGTCCATAATCTACTATATAGTATATATGAGATTATATTAGATTGCAAGAGATTATAGCGCTAGCGCAACTTGAAAAGAAACATTTTGACAGGGGTCTAAACTATGTTAGGATACAGCGAGTCGCAGAAGCCTAAATTCTGGTCATTGTTAGGACACTACCTACCTTCAGATAATGCCTTTCTCTTCCGCTAACTGTAACGCACTCTTGTAGCCGAGACAAC
>CAYVOS010000066.1:0-5087 GCA_964453515.1 uncultured Candidatus Saccharibacteria bacterium
AACGCCCTGATATACAGCTCAAACGAGGAGACGCTTATGTCGAGCTGGGGTTAATAAGGCTATGGAACCAGAATCGCCAACAACTTATCAGCAAGATAATCCAACGGGTGCACCGGGCCAGGATCCCGTGCCAGCAGCCGATACGTCACCGATTGTATCGCTGACTTCCGATAGCAGCACACCCGCTGCAGGTGATGAGATGCCGAGCATGTCGCCGGAAGGTCCGACAGCCGGCGAAGTACCGCCAGCTCCGGTGGTTCCGCCAACGCCTCCGTCAGCAGTACCGCCAACACCGCCAGCTCCGGTGCCTGGTCCCGCTGATGCTCCTGGCCAATCTCCGATGCTACCAGCCGTTACGCCGCCAGCACCAGCTGCTCCCGACCATAAGCCACCGAAGGCTCCGGCTAATAGCTCAATGTCAATTGTGGTGCTTGCCATAGTTGTGGTTGTCCTGCTGGTTGTCGTTGCGGTCTACGCATTTGTTACGAAGAAATAGCTTCAGCATAGTAGGCTCATCACCACAAGAAGTATCTTGGGGCAACAGAAAAAGTGTGGTATGTTATAGACCATGCAATTTTTTGATTCGTTACACGACGATCAGTTGGTCGCGGCCATTAAAGGTGGCGCCGTTGGTATAATACCAACCGATACCGTTTACGGCTTGGTTTGTGCTGCCAGCAACGGAGCGTCCGTTGCGAGACTGTATGCACTAAAATCCCGAGAGCAAAAGCCCGGCACCATTATTGCTGCGAACGTTGATCAAATTCTCGAACTCGGTATCACGCCGACGTATCTGGCAATGGTAGATAAGTTCTGGCCGGGGCCGGTAAGCGTTGAGACGTCGCATGGGGTGACCTATCTGCACCAAGGGACCGGCCGACAGGCAATTCGTATTCCTGACAATGAACACTTGCGCGCGTTTCTCGAAAAAACGGGTCCGTTGCAAACCACGAGTGCCAACCACCCGGGCGAACCACATGCGAATACCGTCAAGGAAGCTCAAGCATATTTTAACGGTCTTGTAGATTTTTACGTCGACGGCGGCGATACAACTGGCAGCGAGCCATCTACGATCATACGCATTACCGACGGCGGTACAGTGGAAGTTATCCGCCAGGGTGCACGTAAAATTGTATAACTGACCGGTTTGAGACCGCTTGGAACGGTGTGTTACTGTAGTGACGGTATAGCGTTCAAGAATAGGAAAAGAGAAGAGGAATTTTGATGACCATTACTATTTGCGGATCTATTAAATTTTTTGAAGACATGGTGAAGATCCAAAAAGATTTGGACGCGCGCGGCCATACGGTACTGATGCCGGTTAAAGCCGACGGCGTTGACTATTGGACGGAAGATAATACCTCGCGTGTACAAGCGAAAAAGGCACTGAAACTCATTAATGAACACTTTCATAAAATTGAGAAATCCGATGCCATTCTCGTTGTTAACATAACCAAGCAAGACATTACAAATTACATCGGGGCAAATACCTTCCTGGAGATTGGCTTTGCACACTACCGCGACAAAAAGATTTTTCTCTTGAATCCGATCCCTGACCAACCGTACATCATTGATGAGGTTTTAACTATCGGCCCGATTGTAATCGATGGTAATCTCGATAAAATTAAATAGTTGCCCGATGGCAGACCGCAGACAAAGAGATACTACAAGGTAAGTGCGAATGACAGAAACATATCACGTACCCACGGAGTCCACGAAAGAAGAGGACGAAGAAACAGACAAGAAAGGCTACAAGAAGCGTGCGGCAAAAGCACGCCTCGGCGAGCACTCATCGCATGATCATGCCCACAGTGACCGCCCTCATAAATTAGGCGGTGAAGTATTGCGTCCGCTTGCGGTCGAGCTACCAAAACGGGCGGAACCGGAGCGTTCGCCTAAGCAGGACGATGATCGAAAAGAAAAAGAACCAATAGCCCGTGAAGCGGCCTCATTGGTACCTGATACAGCTACTGGAGTAGTGGCGGGCTCAGACGAGCTAAAGAAATTGCACGACGAAGTGGTAGCATCGGTTTCAGCAGAAGATGACGATTTGGATACATCAAAGACTTCAGTGGGATTTCCGGAACTTGACCCTGACAAAAATACCGAAGCCGTAATGCCAACATTGCCAGAGGTATCGACACCTGATGGACTCCCTGATAGTGGTAGGCCGGAAGCAACTCCGCGACCCGTCGGTGAAGCAATGCCGTCTGCTGTACTGGTCCAGAATCAAACTCCAAATGAACTTCTGGTAGAGGAAACATCCGGCAATGCAGGGCTACCACTTCCACTGGTGGCAACTGAGCGATTTGTGTGGGGCGATAGCAATAATAACCCCTGGGAACAACCAGCAGGTGGCCTGGCTAATCCGAAAGTACTAGAACGTCTGGATAAAATCGATGCCCGCGAGCAGCTGAACGACGCATATCACTCATCACGTGAAACTGGGTTGGCTTCAGTTGTAGGCATTATTGGCCTTGGCCTGATACTGGAACACTTTGCTGCCAAGCGACGAGATAAGCGGCTGAAGCGCAAGATTGACGCTCAGGAACGCCAACTTAAGAAAACGAATCAGGCTGCGCAGCTGGAGCAGCAAGCTACCCAGTTGTCTATACGTCGAATCGAACGAGTTGACGCGGCCAACGCCGCAAAATCCAACCATGCACATACGATGACATCGGCCAAGCAGGCGGCGGAAGTTGCCGTAGCGGCGATAACTGCTGCTGCCGAACATGGTAGAGTGCCGCTCTCGTCGATGCAGGAGCGGGTGCTGGCCGAGCGCTTGATGAAGAGTAAAACACTAGGTCGGGCGATCAAACAAAATCCCGAGCTCAAAGGCATTAAAGCTGTGCCTGAGTTGCGACGCATGCTTGCCGCTACGCAGGAAACGGTTGCCGGGCAGGAACGGCAAATTGACGAGCTACAGCGTGAAGTACGTTATGAGCAGTTGCAAGGAAAACAAGTAGGCAACCGCAGGGGTTCCATTGTCGGTGACGATGTAGTTGCATACGGCATGCCGGTGCTGCCATCGCCGGCACAGCAGTTACCTGCCGGGGTGCAAGCCGATTTACGGCTTGATGAAAACGCCTTGATTGCCAAAAAAGGTACCTCGTTATCGCGTGTGGTAGTGCCGGTCACAGCGGTAATCGTGTTGCTTATCCTGGCGGCGGTACTCGCGATCGTGTTTACGAAAGGATAGTGTTACTTGCCAGCGAAGGTGGCTCGTAACCATTCATCCAAACTGTGGCCGCCACCGGCAGTAATACAGAGTACAAGATCATTGGCGGCTATATGTTCGCTGATCTTTGCGGCGAGTGCGTCGTTCAGCTCCATGACTTCAGTATGCTCCTGAGTTGCCGGGTCGAGGAGTGCCTTTAGATCGGCCGGTGTCAGCAGCGCTAGACTGGCGTCTTCCCGGGCAAGATAGCTTGGAACGATATAGAGTTGCTTGACGCTGTCAAAGAGGTGTTTAAGGTCATTTTTAATGAAGTGTTGCCGCGTATTATGTAGGCCTTCGTAGACAACCACCACGCGGTCACCGGCTACTTCGTGGGCTAACTGCAAGGCACCGCGTATTTTTGGCGGGGTGTGCGCATAATCGCTATAGAGGTTCGGTACGATTTGCTCAAAACGGCGGGAAACGCCAGGGAAGGCGTTCAGGTGCTCCACTAGCTCTGGTATCGGTTTGCCAGTGAGCGTGTGTATCGCTTGAGCAACTTCCCAGGCATTTTGACGATTGACGAGCCCCGGCAGGTGTACGGCCATATTAATCGTCGGATCGGTTTCATTAAGCACCGTTTGCTGGTCTTGCGGTATGACCCTAAGTCGCTGCACATCGGCATTCCAGAGTATGGCAGTATCACATTGGCTTAGAAACTTACAAAAGGCTTGCGTGTAGCTCTCGCGCGTCGGGTAGATGTCCGGGTGGTCCCAATCAATGCCCGTTATAAGGGCAAGATGCGGATGGAAGGCAAGGAAATTGCGGTCAAACTCATCTGCTTCGTAGACGAAATACTCACTGCCCGGCTCGTAGTGTCCCATATCTCCAAACGACAGTTTCGCTCCAACCGAGTAACTGATCGGCAGTTGCAACTGTTGCATCAACCAAATGGTCATGGCGGTGGTTGTCGTTTTGCCGTGTGTGCCTGCAATAGCAATAAGCTTCAAAGACTTTTCCTGCAGGATCAGGTTGATGAACTCGTCGCGCTTAGACAGCTTGATGTGCTGTTCATCCACGAACTGTAACTCAGGTGCGTCGGGACTTTCGCGGGGTAATGCTGAGGTATACACGAACCAATCAATCGGATTCTTGTCATGTACGGCTGCGATATTGTCGCGGGTCTGTCCGATTGCAATGTTGGCTATACCCTGTTTTTTCAGGTAGTTGATGTACTGCGAATTTTGTTTGTCGGATCCTGACACGGTAAACCCGGCTTGATGCGCTAAGAGTGCCAGCGGACCGATACCAGTACCGCCGATACCAGAGAAGAAAACATGCATGATCCTTAGTGTAGCATAGGTAGGTAAGCGTGATAGACTTGGAAGTGTAGCTTAACCGCTTACACGTAACCGACATGGATAAGAAGAACCTACATCATTACTGGACGAAGGTACGACCGATTAAGCCGTGGTACTTTGCAGCTCTCGCCATTATTAGTGGCATTATCTGTATTTTCGCCTTGCGCGCCAATAACGAGCATATGATTGTGCTTCGAGACGCCGTCTATGCTGCTGATAAGAACGACGGTAATATTGAACAAGCTCTGCAGAATCTGCGGAAGTACGTGTATGGACATATGAATACCGATCTGGCTGCCGGGCCAAATGCCGTACATCCTCCTATCCAGTTGAAATATACCTATGACCGGTTGGTGCAAGCTGAAAGTCAGCGTGTAGAAAACGTCAACTCCAACCTATATACCGAGGCACAGTCATATTGTCAGGCACTCATCCCGAACGGGTTTTCTGGAAGGTACCGGGAAGGCTGCATTAACCAGTATGTGACGACTCATGGTGCTTCGGTTCAGACCATTCCGAGGAACCTCTATGAGTTTGATTTCGTTTCGCCAAAGTGGTCACCTGACCTG
>CAYVOS010000067.1:0-5072 GCA_964453515.1 uncultured Candidatus Saccharibacteria bacterium
CTTGCCGTACTTTGCTTCATGATCAAATCGAACATGCTGTTGAGATTCTAATAGCCGCAATAATTTTCGAAAATGGTCCCGGATAAAACTTGAATGTAGTTGCTGCTCAAGGACTTTAACGGTCGCACCTGTCGTCACATGTCCCTCTGCCAGTCTATCCAATACCGCCATCACCTCTGAAATAGCCGACTCATCAATAACCGTTTGATTGAAGCTTTACATAGCCACAAAAAGAATGAATCTCAAGAATAGGCCATTAATGTCGGGATAGCGATCTGACCTAGCCGCATACGTATACTTTGTCCCGGCATAATAGGCGGATAGCCAATTTCACCGTCAGCGTGGAATTGTACCGGTTGGCCACCGGTAACACGTATCGTGAGCTCTTGGTCAAGTAAATCTAGTGCCGGGAACGCATGACGCCCTGTTTTTAACCTGATAACCATTTGCATCAGCTGCAGTGCTTCACGCGCCATATTCGGTGTATAGTTCAGCACGACCGGCTGCCACTTTGTGTCATTAATATTGACCCGCGTCCGAACCTGCTCGGCGTACACCATTGATTTAATTAGCTCAAACCCGGTTATATCGGTAAGCCGCTGATCGCTAAATTCATTACCCGATCCGAAGGACAGCTCACACGTAAAGTGCGAAGCGTGTCTGGCGGCATTAAGTACGATCGCAGTTTCACCAAGCAACCGGCGTCTCTCGCTTACATCCTGGAACTCTGACTTTGCGTTCTCAAGCTTGTAGGCCGCATCCGCAGCTACTCCAATTCCAAAACCACTAGTTGCAATATTACTCCGTATACTATCGCCATTCTCATTAGTAAGTTCATATATAAGTGGCCGATGATACCCCAAACTAACCCGCGCACTTGCCAGTTGTTCAGGATGCAATGCAAACACGCTGTGCGCCGACAAGGGCCAGTTGTTGGCGTGGCCACCGGCACCGGCGAAATACAGTACATATGGCGATATTTCCTGATGTTTTGTAAAGTTTTTAGCCGTCTGTTCGGGATCATCCGGCACAATGCCTGCCATGGCTGCAATAACCCGCCTGACCGTGCCGTCACCACCGTCGCTGTAAACTAACGTGGTACCATTTCCTGATGGCTCTATATCAAACGGGCTTGCTACACTATCGATCACTTTCACAGTCCCCGCTACTCTTACAAGGTACTGCGACACGTCCTGCATTCGAGCTTGCGCCAGTACATGACCTGTGGCTTTAGGATTTATAAAACTGAGCATATCCGCCAGGGGTTCAATGGTTTCGATACGAGCCATATTGAATACTATTTATATCATGAATCTGCCATTTTTAAGCGCCAGTGTTCCCTTCATTTTTTATTTACTACACCATATACATGTTGCTGTAGGCAATACGTATATATACATGTTGTAATTATTAAACAGTTGTAATGAGGAGCATGAGCAGTATAATTGGCGTAATACAGTTAGATATCTAACAATTCTACTGTAGACTGAAACCGCAACCAATAGGCCGTGGATCGGCCTATTTATGTTATTGAACACAGAATTACTCAACGGATCTGTGACCGTACCAGCTTCTGGTGGACCAGTTCCAGAAACCATCGATACCCTGCCCCCTGAAGTGGTAGAAACTTCTGATTTCACTCCACCAAACATGGGTGAGCCAGTTGACAATGGTCTGGGCCCCAGTGCTCCTCGTGATTTCCCATTTCGTACGTCTCTAGTCAACGTAACCAGGCGCAATCCCGCAGATCTTTACCCAGCAATAGGTACGAATGCCATGGGGCTATTCAAAGTAATTCGTAGTAGTAACACTGTTAAAGTTCCTGATGGAAAATACCTCATCGATAGCCTTCTTGCGCAGGGACCGAACATTGAACAACTAGTATCTGCTGGCTTAGCTCTTGGCTTATCGTACGAAGAAATTTATCTGAAAGCAGCCGGCACTCCACGGCCATATCAGTCCAAGCGGCCACCACTACAAGCACTACCTGGAGAACGAGGCATAGATTTTGCTATGCGGCAACGCAATGAGCAAATGCACACGGTCGTAGAAGATGGTCAAAAATTTGTACTTTCATATACATGCGATGGCCGGTATGAGCATGAGCTCTATCCGTACGACTCCGCATCAGTATTTGAGGGTCTCATGGCCACAGGGGATATCGATCGTGCTCAAGATCTCCTTGATTTTACAACTATGCAAATTCTCAAGTATGGGTATCCGTTCAACGGTATGCGAGTAATAGGCCGCAATGGCGATAATCCTAATGACGGCCCTAATTACTACGCATTTCGAACGCAGCAACCCGTCTATGTATACATGCTTCGTGGTATGGCTGAAGCTCGTGGTGAGGAGGTCCTTGCGTACGAGCCATATGTTCAGGCGCTGGAAATGCTCTGGGATCACTTTAACCCTACACCTGAACTGCTTAATAGTAGACCGTTTGGTAAAAAGTTCCAGGCCATCAGGCGTGGCGGTGTCTCACCAGAAGGCTGGCCGTTTAGCGTCTTTGGAGACGATACAAACAATGGGCGTGAATACAAAGACTATACCTCCGCTCGCCCAGAATCTCATTTGGAAGACGTTGAACTGGCTAGACAAGCTGCAGCTCGAGTAGCGCCCGAATATCGCGAACGAGTGTTTGGTGAAATGCTTGTTCACTTTGCGGGCGCAGCAGAATGGGGATGGGATATGAGTGCGAGTCGCCAAGCAAATGGCAAGGACATGAGCTACGCTAACACAACCAATATAGTCCCGCTAGAACTTCAGTGTATGCTTGCCGATATGGCAAAACTATTGGAGCACTGCTACCGAATTAAGCGGGAAGCCGCTGAACGTAGTGGTAATACTTTAGACGTCGCAGACGCATACCAGCGCGGAGAATACTTTAAGATTAACCGTATAGGCCGAAAGGCATTCATAAATAAGTACATGTACAACCCAAAAACGCGAACGTTTCATGATCTTGAACTCGTTGGCGCTTCCAGTTCGTACGACAAATTACGATCATATAAGGGTGCCCACCGTACGAAAGTAATTTCAGCCGCTTCACTACACACTCTCTATTCTGACATAACAGAAAATGCTGATCAGGCGCTGGGAGTCCTCGATGTAGCCGAACAAAAATTATACCAACCCGGTGGCCTTGCAGTTGGAGACTTCATACCTGAGAAACTTGAGCAATGGGACTGGATAGCCGGCTGGACTAACCCAGAACGTTTTGGTATTAAAGGCGTAGTTCGCGCCGCCAGGAATTACCCACGGCATCGGCAGCGCTTTCTTGACTCTGCCAGTGATCTACACGCACGTGCACAACATGGCACCAACGCCGCTTTTGGAGCAACCGGAACTATGGTTGAGTCAATCAATACCGCCGACCCAAGCAAGAAGCCGCCTCGTGGCGAGTATCCAAAAGATTTGAAAGATCCCAATACACCGCGCAACTTCTCTATGCGAGGTGAGCATGCAATCTTGCTCGATAAATGGAATCCAGAGAGAGAAATGACCCGCAATATAGCAGCTCATAGGGCCGGACGACTACTCGTCGTTGCTCCATAAATTCATAGCTTGCTCAGCACTTAGAACATACACCGCGCCGACAGTATTTCTAAACATTTGAACCTAGACTAATGTTGAGCTAAGCATCGCAGAGAGCTCACTGCATGACGTAGCTTGCATGAACTGTTCACGCATTTCCTTCGAACCTTCAAAGCCGTTAATATAAATCTTGCAGAACTTATTGAGAGTGTGTATTGGCCGTTCATGATCCTCCCAGGTTTCGTTGAATAGCGCTACTTGTTTGGCAAATAATTTGAGTCGTTCTTCTTTCGTAAACGACTCCCAGGGGCTATCTAGCGAAAATACGTACGGATCATGGAAGACCCCGCGTCCGATCATAATGCCGTCAAGTTTATACTGCTCGATAAGCGCAAGCCCATGCTGGCGGTTACTGACGTCGCCATTGCCTACAAATAGCGTCTGTGGCGCTACCTCATCACGTAACTCCCTAACCTTGCTGATAAGATCCCAGTGAGCGGGCACTTTACTCATCTCTTTGCGAGTACGGCCGTGCATGGTCAGCATCGCCAACTCTTGTCCCAGCAGTAGTTCGGGCCAGCTCATATCTACACTACTAAAACCCAGTCGCGTCTTCACGCTAACCGGTAGCTTACCGCCAGCACCAGCTTTCGTTGCCTGAATAATCTCAAGTGCCAGCGGCCGGTTATTAATTAGCGCGCTACAGGTGCCGTTGCTGACCTCCGACTTGACCGGACAGCCCATGTTCAGATCGATGCCGGCAAAGTTTACCCCCTCAGGCAGCCCAAATTCATGCGCGAAAGTCCCATCAGCCAGCTGCTGGGCTGTTTTATAGAAATTCTCCGGCACCTTACCCCACAGCTGCGCTATCAGGGGTGTCTCGCTGGGTGTAAAGCGGAGTTTCTTTAAGAGCCGCTGACGACCCGTGCTCTGCAGACCATCGACATTGACGAATTCCGTAAAAAAGAGGTCAGGCGCCGCCGTGCTTGCCACAATGCGACGGAATACCGAATCGGTAACGTCGTCCATGGGCGCCAATGCAAAAAATGGTTTTGGTAATTGCGTAAGAGCGTCCATCGATCAGGTCAATTATGCCTACCTTGGACGGCTTCTTCAAGTATAGCACGCGCCAAGCTTAAGCCTCTTCTATTCTGTTCCCGTTGACCTTCACTCAGTGGGTGATCACCAGTAAGAAAAAATTCCTCATCGTAATAAGCTCTAGCCTTCTGCCGGAGCACTTCTGCCGGCGTGCGCATATCTTTGCGCAGCGCTTTAGCGACTTGGGCTCCGCTCGCAGCTTGCCCCTTCAACCTTTCAACTGACCGGGTATACCCCAACTCCTCAAGTACATTATCATCACCGGGTACGAGAAGGCCAACACATGCGGCTTCGTATTGTGCCCCCGTTACATGGTCTAAACCACCGCAATTTCATAGTTATATTATAGCATTTTTTACTCTATGCAGCAATGTTTGCTTCAATGCCTGCTCACAGGTTAGGGTATGCTAAACTAGTTCCAAATCCTCTAAACAAAA
>CAYVOS010000068.1:0-4962 GCA_964453515.1 uncultured Candidatus Saccharibacteria bacterium
GATGTTCGCACCGCTAAAATATCCTTGGAAACTGCTTTTGCCGCCAGATAGGTTGCGGACGGGTTGTAGAACTTATTTGTAAAGTATGGCTGCATGGCCGCTAGCACTCGCTCGTCCATCGGCGTTGCAGCTGCGTAATCTAGATAGATTGGTTCATTCGTCATACAACTGCTTTGTAGTATACGGGTTACCTGCCCGCATCCTAGAAACTTATATTGTTACAAAACAATTTACTGAACTTTAGTCAGCTCAGGCATGATTCGCTGGTAGTACAGCTCAATCGCATTGAATAAATTGCGTGCTTCTTCAGCGCTTAATGCCAGGTACGAGCTGCTGCCTTGGGATTTGTAGACACCGCTCGGACGCACATCGTAACGGGTAGTTACGATGTGTTGCTTGCCAGCCTCGTCTTTCCACTCCTCGTGCCAGACCCACGTTCGCTCATCAAGACAAAAGAACTCACGGCGATTACCTTTTGGAACCGGTCCAAATAACTCACCACCAACTTTTGCACTCCAGTGGAGTAATGCGGTGTAGGCTTCAGCGCGCTGTTTTTGTACGATACGCTGTTGCTTTTCCTGAGAGACCATTACGAAGTCCAAGAGACCCATACTACTCGCTCCCCACTCGGTCATAAATGTTTCCGATACGTTCACGAATCTGTTCTAATGCTGGCATATGACTCTGCGATGCCTGGGCGACTGGTACGGGAGCAGCATCAGACGTCATCATCTCAACCTCAGGCGCACCTGTGGCAGTGTCAGCAGTCTCACCATAATGTCCTACATTCTCCTTGAAAGCATGATCAGCCCCACTAGGTCCGGCCGGCCTACCAGTTTCAGGATCCCCATTAATTTGTCGAAGTAGTTTAGCAGTCTCATCCATTGAGCTCTTTATATACTGTGGGCTCAACCTATCCGGAACATATGATACTACTTGTCCCCAACCGACCTGATCTACCTGCCGATACGGCTCTGCACGCGGCTCCGGAGATTGCGGTCGCACGCTGGCAGTCGGCTCCGTCCTACTCTCCGTCCACTTAGCATTAGCGTATGCCCGCGACACAATACCGGCAAGTGCCCGCAATGCCTGTTCCACCGCATAACCATGAAGTCGTTGCAACTCAGGAATTCCATTAACATTATATGATTTATCGGGTGTTCCCATATATTTTTCGTATAACCTATAAATGCTATGTTATGCCAAACAGTTTTCGGGCATTCTGCGTAGTTAGGGTAGCGAATTCCTCGAGTGTCTCTCCTCTCAAATCTGCTAGAAACTGCGCTGTTACCCGCACATGTTTAGGCTCGCAAATTGTACCACGAAATGGAACAGGGGTCAAGAAGGGGGCGTCAGTTTCTACCACAAGGTGGTCGAGCGGAACTGCCTTTGCGGCCGCTAGCTGCTCCACATGCTTTGTAAATGTCATTATACCATTAAGCCCCACGTATAGTCCGCGATCTAATATTTGATCGAGTTCTTTGGATGTCGCGCTAAAGCTATGAATCACGCCCTTGATGCCCGGGTGGGCATCAAAAATTGGCCAGAAATCTTCAAACGCATCCCGAACGTGAAAAATCATGGGAAGACCGGCCCTTTTGGCTACGTCTATTTGAAACTCGAGCAATTTTACTTGAGCCGCTTTCGGCGAATGGCTATAGAAATAATCAAGGCCACACTCTCCGACAGCAACGACTTTTGGCTTATCTGCCAGTGTCGAGAAAGCTACTTGCTTTGGTGCATCTTCGTGATTATGGGCTTCGTGCGGGTGGATACCGATGCTTGCCCAGCAGCCGTCTCGGTTGGCAACAAAATCGACTGCTAGACCGCTGTCAGCAAGCGTGGTGCCTACACAAATAAGGCGAGTTACTCTGTCGTTTTTGGCATCTGCAATCATCTTGTCAGGGCCACTGACATGCTTGTCTTTTTGCCAACGATCACGAGTTTCGGATTTACCCGTAAAGTGCTCGATCGCTTCATGAATATGGCAATGAGTATCAGTTAGTTCAGCGTCCATGTGCTGTCTCCGTTTTGACCCTATACTTGTGCCGACTCGAATTTCGGGAACAGGGTTTCAGTCATTGGTCGGATAACGCCGGTATCAAAAACATTACGTATCTTCACGGCCGTCTCAGGCAAGAAGGGCTCGAGTAGGTCGGCAATTTCCAGTAAGCTACTAGCTTGGTAGGCAAGCACTTCGCGTAGGTGGCCTTTGTCATCGGTTTTGGCAATCTCCCATGGCTTAGTCTCATCGATGTACTGGTTCAACCCCCGCACCTGTTCCCAGATTTCATCAAGCGCCCGGTCAAAGCGACATTGCTCAATAGCTTCATGAATTGGGGCTGTATCGTGCTGTGCAGGTGGTATATCGCCGATCAGGCCATTTTGATACCTCATGATCATCGCGACTGTACGCTGTACCGCATTCCCCAGTTCATTTGCAAGCTCGTTGTTGTAAGCTGCCGCAATCTTTTCCCAGCTGAAATCACCGTCTTCATACGAGGGGATGTGGCGAAGGAAGTAGTAGCGGAATGCCTCGGCACCGTACTTGTCGATAACATCCTTTGGCGCTACCACATTTCCACGGCTTTTGCTCATCGTCTCGCCATTCAATGTAACAAAACCATGAACGTAGAGTTGCTTCGGGAGTTCGAGACCAAGACTTAGAAGCATTGCCGGCCAGATGGCTGCATGAAATCGAATGATATCCTTACCAATTACCTGCGTATTTGCCGGCCAGAAAGATTTGAAATCTTCATGCTCCGGGTACCCTAGGACGGTAATATAGTTCATAAGAGCTTCAAACCAGACGTACATAACCTGTGTATTATCACCCGGTACCGGTATACCCCAGCTCAGCTTGTCTTTCGGTCGAGAAATGCTGATGTCTTCCAGGCCTTCTTTCAGTACCGATAGAATTTCGTGCTTTCGGGTTTTGGGCACAATGTGGAACTTATCTGATTCAATCGCCTGCTTTACTTGCTCGGTATACTTACTAAGTTTGAAGAAGTAATTCTCTTCCTCGAGTTTCTGGTACGCCTGCGGATGTTCCGGTTTCATGCGTTCCGGATCAGCCTTGCTTTCAGGGACGAACTCTTCCTGCTTTACGTCATACCAACCGACGTACTTGGCTTTGTAAATATCCTGGCTTAGGTTCTTCCAGATGATCTGAGCACGTTGCTCATGGCCTTTGTCGCTGGTGCGGATAAAGCGGTCGTTACTAACATTAAGTGATTTAGCGAGGTCCTTGAACTTTTCACTCATTTTTGCCGCCAGGTCTTCCGGTGTCATACCCAGCTTAACCGCCGTTTGGTAGACTTTACTGCCGTGTTCATCAGAGCCGGTACTAAAAATTACTGCTTTGCCTTGCTGCCGTGCGGTGCGAGCCAGAACATCGGCTTGAATAAATTCCAGGGCATGCCCGACGTGCGGCTCACCGTTTACATACGGAATAGAAGTGGTCACATAATAATTCATGGTTTTAATTGTACCTATTTAAACTGATAAAAAGAAAATTAGAGAATAGAAAACTATGCCCGCGGGGGCATCATGCGCATTATGACCATGAAAGTATTTTTCTGCATCTTAGTCAGGATTATAGCACTAGTAGTAGAGACAGTCTACCTCTGTTATAAACCCGGATCACGAAACTATCCCCATCTGGTAACCAAGGAGTATCTGCACGTAGTGCGTGAAATAGACGGAAACAATTCGGGCTGAGCTTAAACCTTATTGCCGATATATACAATTATGAGTTGGGGGCTGCTAGATGAGGTTGTGAAAGCAGTCTTCTGCCAATATGCCATTCGTCGGCGAAGAAAATTCGGAAGAGATCGACGGCTTATGCCAGTCACTGTTTTACCTGTCAGTCATCGCCCTACTGTCACTACTCGTTTTTAAGAACCTCCCAAGTAAAAAGCCGCCCTAAAATTATTATTCGCTAGCCCGAGGTATAAAGTGCGGAACACTATTTGACAAAGCCATGCTAGATAGCACGTGATACACTCAGTTCATCTATTCTGCGACGCAGAGTGTCCACGATGTAGTGAGTCAGTGCAGTCGAATTGCCCCTTACATGCTTATGTAGTAGAATCGGAGTGAATGCATTTTGCGCATAAAAATCGCTAAGACATAGGTACGGCCTGTTGAGCCTCAAGCCAAAGACACTCGGGGTTATGATACTTAAACAATTACCCACAATCACTCTGCCGCAACGCCAACTCTCCTTGATATGGCAGTTTATTCGTCACCTAAGTATCACCCAGCTCTTTACACATACGGCCTTACTTTTCATCATACCCTTCGGTATTGTTGGTTCTGGTATAGCAGCAATCTTATTGGCTTCCCCGACAACAACTACGATAGTCGTCAATGGCAACAAGATGGGGCCTAAAACATATGGTATCGGTGCCATATCCGGCGGGGGTGGCAACTCACGTTACCTTATCGATTATCCTCAACCGGAGCAAAACCAGATCCTCGACTACTTGTTTAAAACTCACTACGGAGCACAGCTTCAACTACTCAAAATTGAGATGGGAGGAGACTCTAATACCTCATCGGGTTCTGAACCTAGTATTGAACCTGTGGAAGGACAAATAAACTGCAACGCCGGCTATGAATGGTGGCTCGCTCAACAAGCTAAGGCACGTAACCCCTATATCAAACTCTACGCCCTACAATGGGGAGCGCCAGGCTGGGTAAGCAACAGCTCGGGCCAATTATGGACAGCTAACGACATCAAATATACCATCGATTGGCTCAATTGTGCGAAAGCACATAATCTCAGCTTTAACTATCTTGGCGGATGGAACGAGAAAGGTTACAACGCTGCCTGGTATGGGGACATGCGCAAATCCCTTGATGCGAGTGGATATAAGAGCGTCCAATTGATAGCTGATGATGAAGTGGTAGACAATAGTGCCTGGAAAATAGCCACCGCCCTAGCCACCAACCGCTCAT
>CAYVOS010000069.1:0-4936 GCA_964453515.1 uncultured Candidatus Saccharibacteria bacterium
CAAGTTCGGTCAGCTGTGTCAATTGCTCAAGTAACTCCACTGATACGCAAAATGCGCAATCGGTCCAGAATCAGCAATCAGCTAATGGCTCTGCGCTAAACGACGGCAGCTCGAGTATCGGTACTACTGGTAATAGTCAGTCACCTCAAAATAGCTCTAACGGCCCACCGCCATCAATTACTAGCGCTACGGCGGTGGTTATTTCAGGAACCTCGGCCAAAATTACCTGGTCCGCTAAGGGCGCGACCAATTACATTATTCAATATGGTACCAATGTAAATAACCTCAGTAGTACCGAAACGTACTTTAATTCAAACGGGAATGTATCGATATTTCTTAATAACCTGCCTGCTGGCAAAAAGATTTATGCCGATATAACACCATACAACAACGGGGTGACAGGGAAGATGAAGCAAGTGTCATTTATGACGAAATCACAGAGCCCGATCGTATTGATCATTGTAGTAGTCATTGTCTTTGCGTTGTTCGGTGGTCTCCTATATTTCTTCATGAAACGAGCCAAAGGGAATATGCCCGATATACCGGCGTATACGCCACCGGTGGTCGACGATATGTCAGCACCATTTCAGGAAGAAGATCCGAACGAATTTTATCGACGTACCCACTGGTGGGAAGGTGAGACGCAGACACCGCCGCCGAGCCAAGGTAGACTACAGGACGAAGACTACCCAGATATGTTCGAAGAGGGCAATAAGCGGCTTGATGACGAACAGCACCACCGTGGTCCTTAAAAAAGGTAATTGAGCGGTAAGAGAGGCAATGATAGAAAGGCCTGTTTTTATGTTTTAAAATTTACGTTACGCATAGCTGAAGTTAACGGAAATATTTGACGTATCCGCGAATGAGAATAGGGAGGTAATAATAGCTACGGGTACGTTCGTACTACATCCTTAGCACCTCACCCACAGCTGTAAGTTTTATGCCTACTTATGAATCATGAGGCTTGCTTTTAACGATGCCGGCCCGCCATAAGCGAATTACGATAGCCAGCCCAATAACTAACCCTGCCATAATCCATGCCTGCCTGAATATGCCGTACTTTAAGTCACTGCCCACATATAGCGCATGCAAAAATGCAAATATAGCAACCAGGTAACTTAAATAGTGCAATTTTCTCCATGCCCTTTGCTTGGTATCTATCCAGCCGAGTGAACTTGCAACAATGATAGCTATACCATACGCAGCTAGTATTCCAAACGTGATCGCTACTGTACCAAGCGCAAGCCCTCCTAGCTCTGTCCCATTGTTGTAGTGTGATGCAAAGGGCACCAATATTTGAGGTAAAGAGAAGGGAACAAATTTATCGATGAGCAGAAAGCCAGCGTGTATAGCTATACTCGCACATAGGGCGTAGGCGAGAGTTTTGTGTATCGCCCAGGCTTTTATTGGTTCAATATAGCGGTAAGTAATACCGGTTACCTGCCCAATGCCAGAAATCATTAAGAGAATGAGGAGCCCAGCCGCAACAAAGCCCGCTCCACGTATTATGTACCATGGCCACGAGGCCCCTACGCGCTGAGCAATGACATTAACCGCGCTTGACGCAAATAGTATAGGTATCATAGGTTTATTGTAGGCTTCTTATCTCTGTATTGCAGTACGTATGACTTGATACGTCCCGCTTGCTTAAGGTTTGCTGCCCGGTTACTGCCGGCTAATATGACTACCTTTGCGTATATATCGGCTGAAATACCCTTTACTGACGTCACGGTTGCAGTTAAGATATCTGTCTCTACGGGCTTGCCGGTCTGGGGATTGATGAGGTGGTGCCAACTGCCGTTAGCTGCATAGCCTCGACGTTTCGTTATGCCTGATGTGGCAATAAAAAGGGGTTTACCGTCGTCATTCTTTATCACGGCAATTGCTGTATCTAGCTTTTTAGCATGTTGTACCCGTATCGTCCACGCCGCATCTCCCAGATCTCTCCCAGTACAAAGAAGGTCACCCCCAAGAGATAGCCAATACCCATGTAACCCTTTTGGCCGTAGTGCATTATGAAGTTGATCAAGCAAATATCCTTTACCGATACCTCCGAAATCTAACGCTGCTCCGGGGGGAATTTTAGCCGTATCTTTATAGATTTGCAGCTCAGATGATGGGAATATCGTTCGATCAGAAAAATCTATAGTTTCTGCTAGATTGGCTGGCGATGGCCATGACCCTTTGTAGCCGGCTTTCTGGAGCGCGGGGAGTATAAAGGGATTGAAAAGGCCCTCTGTTTGTTCGGCCATTTTTTTACTGGCTAATAAAAGACTCCTGAATGCCGCACTTACCTTCCTTGTTTCTCCAGCATTTTCGTTGAATTGTGATAGCTCGCTGTTTGGCAAAAACCGGCTGAACCCCGTTTCGAAGGCGACAATTTGATTCTGTATATCTGAAAATGTTTTTTCAAAAGGAAAGTCATTGCTGGCAACTAAGGTGATGAAAATCTCTGACCCTAGGGCGTAAAATTGCTGTTGTAGCCGATGCATTATGAAACAGAAGTGACAGGCGGCTGATACGTTTGCATGGGTGCAGCGGTATAGACAGTATTAGTTGACGAATTATTCGAAGAGCTATTTGAGGATGTCGGAGTCTGTGCAGTATACATTTGGCTAGTTGGCGATGATGTGTTGGTGCTGGTATTTGGTGAGTTAGCTTGAGCCGTTTGTGAAGCTGGGGTGGTGATGGCTGCTGCCTGACTGTGCAGTGACTTAGGCACAAACCGTACGAGGTCAATCGCCATAAAAAAGAAAGTTGCAAGAATCAATGCAGCACCAGCTAGGCCGTAGGTCCAACGCCTAATGCTATATTTTGGTAACGTGTCCATAGCAGCTGCACTGTTCGTTGATGTAAATTCTTCGGTTATTATTCTTTCCGTTGCTACGTTACTTTTTAGCAATATATTTCTTAAGGATTTCGTGAACTGCTTAGGCCCACAGATAAAGTAGGTGAATCTATCATATTGGCCATTGGTTAGCTGATGCAGCCTCTCTTTATCTATACGTCCCTGTAAGTTCCTGACATGGGGTACTCTTTCTACTTGGCCTTTCGTAATGAAGAACGCTACCTGGAACTGTGGGTTACGCTCTTCAAGCTTCACGAGCTCTTCCATAAAGGGGATATCATTTGGATAGCTGCAGCTATAAAGCAACGTCATGGGAATCTGTAAGTTTGTGTCGGCAGCGTATCTGGCCATACTTATAAAAGGCGTAACTCCTATCCCCCCAGCGAGTAAGATGATGTTCTTGTCGTAGCGCGGATCAATGGTAAAGTCACCGAAAGGGCCATGTAAAAACACTGTATCACCTTTGTTCAGTTGGGAGACTGACGTAGTGAAGTCACCTTGAATGCGCATGGCAAACTGTACAGCTCTGGGATTATTGGGAGAACTTATAATAGAAAAACAGCGCATTGGAGACGGCCTACCATATCGCTTAAATCCAATTGCAGCATATTGGCCAGGGTAGAAGATAAGAGTGTCCCGTTTGCGTTTTGGGGTGATCGTTAGTAAAAGGATACTTTTACTAATTAATTTAGTTTCTTGTACTTCGTATACTCGCATAAGCTCACCATTATAACGTTATTAACCTTAAGATTTTCTTATGATGTGTAAATTTTAAGAATTTCTTTGAAACAATACAAAAGGCGACGGGCATCGGCTGTGCCCCCATTTGTAAGCGGTGCGAGGCGCACCTAATAGGTCACGATTTTCGCACTTTCAGATTCGTAGCCGGGCGGCCAGCGCTAGCTGGATGGCCGGCTTGACAACCTCTCAGTGTTGTCGGTACATCGTCGTATGGTCAGTGAGTCTTTTATGGTGTTTTTGAATCCAGGTAAGCGGTGCGAGGCCAATATGATTTCGTTAAGTTCGGCAAGTTTTGACCTGACAGCGGGGTAAACCACAAGTTTGTTTGAGCTCACGATGTAGTACCTCTATACTCCAACGATGTTTGAAATACTTCTTGACGTATTCCCTGGATTGATCAATTCAGACTAAGTTTTGAGGATTCCGAACAGCGCTACAATGATTCATCAATGAGCATTAACGATAGTGAAGTGTGACTATATTTCTGAAAATGTTTATCAATAGTAAAAATTTCTTGGCAGTCGTTCGTCTCGGCACAAGCTGCCTGCAAACAGTCCTCAAAATCTTTTCCATCATATCGTTTGCTAGCTAGTTCAATTGCGTCCTCCGTGATCGGTAATATGGTGAATACCGACAACATGTCACTCACGGACACAGGTGACAGTCTATATCGCTCTGTCATGTACCAAATGATGTGCAACGTCAAGGTACTTATTGCGTATACCTTGGATGGGTCGCTCAGCAGCCGTTCGCATTGGGAGGAATGCTTTCGTGCGAATAAAATTTCAAGTAACACGTTTGCATCAATGAAAGAGCGCTGCATTATTTGTATTGTTCGTCTAGTGCGTTGTGATACAACTCGCTAGTATCTATTGAGTCACTTACTTTAGCTTTATTGCTGTTGAAAAACTGTCTATTACGTTCAAACATCGCCGAGATACTTGCACCACTAGTGGTTCGAAGCTCTTTGGCTGGTTTTAGTATACCGATTACTTCAGAGTGGCGAATAATGACTATTTCTTCGCCTTGTTGTAGCCTGTCGAGATATTCACTGAGATTCTCTCGTAGTTTCTTTGCCGTTGCAGTTGTCATGAGTAGTGTACCCTCTTATTACACTTTTAGTGTACTCTCTAAAGTGTTATTGGTCAATCTCAGAATGAGCCCGGAGGGATTCGAACACAAAAGACAGAGGTAGAATTAGCGATGAAATAAAAAATACCCCGAAGCTGAGGTATTTTATCTCTGTAAGTCCCATCTGGTACACCTTCCTGTTCCCGCTAGGAACCGCCTCAAGAGCGAACTGCTGCGCTGGCATGAGACATTTGCAGTGTCACCTCTGCCAAGTCT
>CAYVOS010000070.1:0-4930 GCA_964453515.1 uncultured Candidatus Saccharibacteria bacterium
CACCTCCTTGTCATGTAAGGTTTGGGGTGTTGCAAGATCTGCTTGAGTTTTAGGCGCTAATGCTATTTTTTCTTCAACCGTACACGTATCTATCCGCTCAGCAACTATCGTAACTAACGTAGGTTTAACAGGTTCAACAGTAGTTTCTGGTGTAGGGTTTAACTCAACAACTTGCAAGGTATCCGTAACTGTAAATCCGCGGATATCAACTTGATCGGCTTGCTCTGCGCTATCAACAGAAACATGTTCTGTCCCAACCACTACACCACGCAGTGCTTCGCTAAAATATTCTACGAGTGCGTCTGGCTCTTCCATCAGCCCATCTTTCTGAGCTTCTTGTTCTGGAGCTAACGCTACCACTGTATTCATACCATCGTCAAAATCCTCAACCTCTCCATATCCGAGCTGTTCGGGTAGAAATATCTCTGAACGTACAATCTCATCACCATTAGGAACTTTTGGCGTAGTTAAATCCGATAATTCAAAAATTGCCTCTACTTCTGATAACAACTCCTTCCCTACATCGCTCGGTCGCTCGATGAGCTGTGGCGGTAGTTTCTCAAACGTTGGCTCCACTTTCGAGTGTATAGGTATACCCACCGGTCCCCACCTGGCGGGCTCTACAATGCTTGCCTCGTACACCCCCGTAGATTCAGGTTGAGCTACGAGAGCTGAAGTAACGGATGTTGCTTGTTGCGGAGATTTAGTCGCTACCAATTCTAAGTCAGCACTACCAGGTTCTGTTATATGTAACTCTACAGGTCTTCGCATAGCTTCGACTCCTGGCGCAGGTGCTCCTTTGTCAATCGTACGGCTTGCTACCATCTTTGGTTCGGCGACTTCGGCCGTTTGATCTTCGGACACTGCTTGCAGCGTAGTCTTTTTGTTCGGTTGTATCATCTGCTTTGGTTCAGGCCTCTCCTGATGCTTCGCTTTTTCAGGCAGCTCATTCATTTTTGCTTTACCGAGCGTGTACAATTCAAGCATAAGTTTGGCTGACTCTGGATCGCTCATGGCGAGTCCGCCAAGTATCGGACAGAGTCTAAAGGCTTCTTCTGCGGAAGCCGCGTGCTCAGTAGTGCCATCCTGCCGAGTATACTCATATCCGGCTCTTGCTCCAGAAGCGGGTTCACCAGATGATTGCGCCGCGAACTCATGCCCTCCAGTGACTTGTTGCTCTTCCGCCAATACATAAAAACCCTCAAGCGGAGACGTTGTAGCGGGGTCCAATACTGCTTCTTGGAGGGACATTACTCCGATACCACCCTTACCGCCTTACCCTTTTGGGGGTTGGACAATGTGACCCATTACCTCACGGCGCAAACCGCTAATAGCTTTATCATATCTAGGGTCTCTAGGGTTCATCTCCGCAAGCCCATTAAGCACAGGAAGAGCATGGGGCCCACAAATCTCTAAGAAGTCACCGTATAGTAACCCATCCCTGCCAGGTATAGGCATGTCTGCAAGGTGACCGAGACCCAATAATTTAAGATATTTGTTGCCTATGTGTTCTTTTATTGGTTCTGGATCTGGTGGTTGTTCGTATGCCATATGTGACTGATAATATACTATAGACCCAACACCCGCAATGACGGCTTACGCTTTCTCCAGTAATATTGCAGCCTAACGTTACTTATACGTGTTGAATTTAGAGATCAGGCTATAGCGCCTTACAGCAGAACAACGCATTTTTTGAAATTCTAGAAAGGTGCATGGGTCATGGATGTCTTCATGCAAACCCACAAACGCCCCTATTATCACAGGCCATTGGCAAAAGTTGGCGGGTCCACCGGGTACCTCTTCATCACCATGTATTGATTCATATCACTGTATGACCTCGGGTAATCTACTATCCTATAAGTAGGAGGTACGCATGGAAGAATCTCGGTTACTGAAATTTGTGTATACGCTCTTTCTTGGTGTCATCGTGGCACTCTTTGTGGGCGTGGGGATTAATACGTTTTATCCTGGGCCAAAATCACCCGAATACCCTATCGCGCTCAATTATTACGGCAAGGAGCCGACTGCGGAACAGCTAAAAGTTCAAAACGCCTGGGACCAGCAAATGACCAAACACAACGAACAAATGAAACCGTACAACCGCAACGTATCAATGATCGCTCTCGGTGGCGCTATCACACTGTTAGTTGTCAGTCTTTTATTTGAAAAAAGCATTAAACTTCTGAGCGACGGTATGCTCATCGGCGGCTTCCTGACCCTGATTTATAGCATTGGTCGCGGCTTTGCCTCCGAAGATAGTAAGTATGTATTCATAGCCTTGTGCGTCGGGCTCGCCATAGTATTATTCACCGGCTACAAAAAATTCATTGCACATACCTTTCAGCAAAAAAATAATAGTTCCGCAGCATAGAATTAGCCCATCTGATGAATATGTTGCTTGGCCAACTATACGCGGAGTAATTTGCTATGCTCAAGCGCATGGCGATAATGATTACGTACGTTGTCTATGGAACCACAACGGACAATGAAAAAGAGATTCTTCCAGGTTGGTCAGATGTAGCGCTTTCAGAGACTGGCATTCAGCAATCTAAAAACCTTATAAGCTTGATTGACATTCACTTATTCGACACCGTATTCTACTCCGACCTCAAACGAGCAGTCGATTCGGCACTGCTAACATACGCCCTCAACCCTTATAGCTGTAGCAAACAAATAAGAAGTACTCGCCAGCCCGTCCCCCCACTCACACCGTGATAAACTTCTGCAGAGAAGAGTTCTCCACCAACGATTGGAACATTACGACGGAATCGAGTACGAATAACACCACCCCGATAAATGCTATTGGGAATGGCTACACAATGAGTGTGTCAATGCTCAGCTCAGCCAACCACGGAAGTCAGTCCACAATTCAGATAGCTTACTATGGCGAAACCAAACGGATACGTTACCTTATTGCTAAATTTCTTAGGTCCTTTATACGTCAGCACAATGGATGTTTTACTTAGAGAGGCACATCTTAGAAGCTTAACAGCTTCACTGATTTGCAGATGAAGAGTTCGTGTCGTATGGCTGGCTTGCATCAAGTACGACTGCCTCCGTCTGTGTCGATGGTTTAAGGATACTATCGACTAACTTATCCAGATCGTCATTCGTCAGATTTGCCTTTACGGCATACCCCTCGATGCCTAATTGCCGAAGGCCCACAGGTGCGTCGACCTCGTTTAAGTTCGAGATGATGTATACCTTCGTGTTTTTGCCCCATTCGTTTGCGCGCATGGTCGCCAGGATTTGATCGCCGGCCATCTTTGGAACCATAAGGTCGAGGAGTACCAAGTTTGGCCGCTCCCGTTCGATTAGGGCAAGCGCCAGAACACCGTCATTTGCTACGAGACACTGGTACCCAATGAGTTCCAATCTAGTTTTGTATATATCTGCAAGGCTTATGTTGTCTTCTACGATAACAATTTTTGGCTGAGATCCAAATGCCATAATACTTACGATTGTACACTTGATACTTGATTTTTACGAATTTTCTGTGTGGGTGAATATACAAGCAAGATCTGTGATAAATTTCACAGCCCTACCTCTGAATTGGCAATACAATACTTCCAGAGTCTTTTGGATGACATTGTTTGGTGATGTCATAACGTATTAAAGGAGAGACGAATGGGTGACTATGAGCGAAGACAATCCGGATTCGCCGATTCTGAACAGCCCGAAGAAGTAATACTCGACGACAATCATCGCCTACACCTCTCCCCTATTGGCACACATACCGTCGACATCAGACATTTGCCACGACCACTCGCAACCATCGACGAAGAACCAGAAGTCGGTATCACGGTCGGTGAGCGTAAAGTACGCGACATGTATATTGCATCATGTAAAGAGACATATAGCGCATTGTGGGAGGGGATGGAAATGTTTATCACCTCGACGTCTATAGATGAGGCCGCTGCACTTGATGAAAGCGCTATATTTTACATGCGTTTGGCATTCAATGAGCTCATACAGAACGCGTTTCGATATGGCGGAAGACCACAACGACTATTAGTAAGTCTTGTTCGTGCTACGGACGCGTACTCACTTATTCCGAGATTACCGCTGCCAGAAGAATGCAATATGCAACTAAAGCAGTTGCCGCATGCGGCTTCGGTAGGCGAAAACCGGATTCTTCTTGGTGTGCAGGATGCTATTCCAGCCTGGAAGGAGCAACAAGAAGCTAACGATGATGGGTTACTGGAGCACCTTCGTGGCTTGGATATAATTCGTGGTATATCGAAAGCCGTGTGGTACAAAACTCACGAATCACCGTCACCGTCAAAATGGGTATGGACACTAATCTAACGGTCCTTTGTTTGAAATTTCTAGCTTGCCTACTCTAGAATCAGTTTGAGCCAGCCGCATGCCAGAAAATAGTATAACTCACTTGACATGTTATTAGTATAGTTTGTATACTTTTTAGATACTATAAATAATTACCATGGATACGCGCAGAAAATACACCCAGGATCTCTATGCAACTACTACAGTCGTCCAGCGGATGATGCATACTTGCCTACAGCGTTCGTTTGACGAAACCGGTGTCGCACCGTCACAACTGCAAATACTTCACCTTATCCGACAGAAGCAACCGGTTAGCTTGAAAGTACTCGCATCAGATTTACACCTGACACCGGGCGCAATCACTCAGCTTGTCGAAGGCGCAGTGCAAGCCGGATATGTTAACCGCTCGGAGAGCAGTGAAGACCGTCGCATTACAGATGTCTCGCTCACTAAAGCGGGTACGGCAATATTAAAGCTGCTGGAACAGAAAAAACAGTCGCTACTCACAAAAGTCGTCGCCGATCTGGATAACGATGAGCTGGCGATGTACTTAAGGGTACAACAAAAGATGCTGTCATACCTAGAAGAGTACTGCGCGAAAGTAAAGAAATAGAAAAAGGAGAATGAACTTGAGGTTCTTATT
>CAYVOS010000071.1:0-4847 GCA_964453515.1 uncultured Candidatus Saccharibacteria bacterium
ATAATGAGGAGTTTGAGGTAGCAGGGATAAAGGTAATAGCTCGTGAGTTGCCACATTGCCTGATGGTCGATGGCTCTGCTGGTCCACAGAATACGGGATATATCGTTGACGGGGTCTTTTTCCATGCCGGCGACGGTATTAGGCTCGATAACTTGCAGGTGCAGTCCGCGGCTATTCCAATTGCCGGACCCGATATTAGCGCTAAGGACGTATTTGATTTCATTAAACAGCTCCACTGTCAGACGGTCGTACCAATTCACTACGACTACTTTTTAGAGAGCCCGAAACTGCTTGCAGACATCGGTGAGGGGAAAGTACCGGCGGTGAAGTTCATGGTTCTTGACAACGGCCAATCAGCGGAACTCTGATACAATAACTTTCTATGGACCCTAGATTATACCCAAAGGATTTCCTATGGGGTGCGAGCACTTCCAGCCACCAGGTGGAAGGTAGCACCGTAAACCAATGGAGTGAGTGGGAACTTGCGCATGCTTCAGAACTTGCGAGCACCGCAGCCAAGCGGTTAAGCTGGCTGCCTACTTGGCGTCTGTTTCGTGAGGATGCACAACAGCCCGAAAACTATGTGTCGGGGAGCGGTGTCGATCACTATAGACGGTACGAGGAAGACTTTGACTTACTTGAAGATCTGCATCTGAACAGCTTTCGTTGTGGTGTGGAGTGGGCTCGATTGCAACCCAAGGAAGATGCCTGGAACCTCGAAGCTCTGAAGCATTACCACCGGTATATCCGCAGTCTTAAAAAACGTAACATTGAGCCGGTGCTAAACATCTGGCATTGGACTATGCCGATATGGTTTTCCGAAAAGGGCGGCTTTGAAAAGAAAGCAAATATTGTCTACTTTGAGCAATTCGTACAAAAAATTGCGGAGGAATTCGGCCCCGACCTACGATACGTGACCATCTTGAATGAGCCAAACGTGTATGCAAGTTTTAGCTACCTATTAGGCCAATGGCCGCCGCAAATTAAAAAGCCGCTCCTATTCTTGCGGGTATATCGTAACTTGGTGCTTGCACATCGACGCGCGTACGCAGTCTTTAAGAGAATTGAGCCGTCAGTGCAAATCGGCATTGCGATGAATATGAGCAATGACCAGCCGAAGCGATCTAAATATCCGTTGATCCTGCTTAGTACGATTGTAGCTCATGCCGCTAGTTACGGCTGGAACCGCTGGTTTCTCAATCGGATTAAGAAGCAGCTCGATTTTATCGGTGTAAATTACTACAATACGAATTATTATCACGGATTTACATTGAATAATCCGACGACGCCGGTTAGTGATCTAGGTTGGTATATGGAACCGGAAGGCATCTTACCGGTACTAGTACATACGTATGCGCATTACAAATTACCAATAATTATCACTGAAAACGGGGTAGCAGATAAAAATGACCGCTTCCGCAAATGGTGGATAGAGCAGACACTAGTTGCTATCCAACGGGCGTTGAGTCAAGGGGTAGAAATACGAGGGTATATGCACTGGAGCCTACTTGATAACTTTGAGTGGTCGTACGGTTGGTGGCCAAAATTCGGGTTAGTTGCAGTTGACCGTGAACATAACATGAAGCGCACGATCCGTCCGAGTGCAAAGTGGTTTACGAATTACCTCATAAAGCTAGAGCGTTTTCAGGATGCAC
This sequence comes from uncultured Candidatus Saccharibacteria bacterium, assembly GCA_964453515.1. Lineage (GTDB taxonomy): Bacteria > Patescibacteriota > Saccharimonadia > Saccharimonadales > UBA4665 > JAICLK01. The sequence goes on from CAYVOS010000071.1 coordinate 1,656, forward strand.
GTGCTCAGGCGCATGGTAGGTATGAGAACGGTCACCATGACGTGTAGCCGTAACCAGTAATGGTGAGAGTGATAGAAATATTGTAGAAAAATTAAGATTTTCAAGTATATGACCCCTGAAAAGGAGCAGATGTAATCCATGGCTGAACGCATTTTACTCGGTGGGACTGATGGTTTTCGCGGCGAGGCAACGATGGATCCGAACCCCGGCTTGGTGAATCCGGAAACGTTTGCCGGAGCAACCTATGCACTGGTGCGATACCAGCAGGCAAGGGGGGTTAGCGGACCGTTAGTAACCGCGCGGGATACGCGGCCCTCGGGCGAAGCTCTTCTCTCGGCGGTAAACGCCGCAGGTTTGGAAGCAGGGGTAGAGGTTGTTACTTTGGATGTCGCACCAACACCTGTCGCACAAAAAATAGCACAGGGACTTAACGCAATGGCTACGGTGGTAGTGACAGCGAGCCATAATCCCTATAGCGACAATGGCTGGAAAGGTATGCTCGGTATCAATAAGCCATCAAAGGAAGTGGTAGACGCGCTCAGTGACCGTTATTGGGACCAGGTTGAAAGCGGGCTAGTGATTCCGCTAGATCGTAGAGATGGGGTTAAGCATCAGCCCGAGCGCCTTACGTGGTATTCCGACTTAGTCGTTAAAGATATTGAAGGCACATTTGGCAAGATGCCACTCGACGGCAAATTATTTGTAGTTGACGGCGCTTATGGTGCAGCGCAGCAGTTTACTCCAGCCATTTTACGGAGGCTTGGAGCGGAAGTTGAGGAATTCTGTTGCGATAGCAGTGGGCTGATTAATGATGGTTGTGGTGCGGCTGACCTTGAAGGAGTCATGGAATTACTGGCATCACGGACCGACATTGTTAAAAATCCGAATTTTGTCGGTGCTATTGCTAATGACGGGGATGCTGATCGGATGTTAGGCGTGGGCGCTCGGATGCAATCTGACGGTACCGTACAAGTCGTCCGACTGTCCGGTGATCATGTTATGGAAGCGCTCGCACAGGGACAGCCGGGATTTATAGGTACACAGTACACGAACACCGCCACCGTACGTAGGCTTCGGGCGCAGGGAATTGCCTTTGAATATTGTCCAAACGGTGACGTCTTTGTGGCTGAGGCCCTGCAGAAGAAGCAAGCCGAAGGTAACCCATGGTTGAACGGGGGTGAATTCACAGGCCATTATGTAGCAATGGCTTGGCTGACGAGTGGTGACGGGGTGCATGCGGCTGCATGGTATGCTGCCTACGCGGTAAAGCACGGCAAAACATTTGCCGATATATATGATGAATTACCGATGTGGGCAGAGGTTATGGATAAAGTAAAGTTCTCGCCCGCGGTAAGAGATACCATCATGGAAGATTCAGATGTCCAAGCGGCAATGGCTAAGGCGGAGAAGGACTTAGGAGATAATGGACGAATCGTACTCCGGCCATCTGGCACTGAACCGCTGGTAAGGGTATGGGGCGAAGGGTTGGATGCGAATCAAATTAAGCGCGTAGTCGGTGAACTGGTATCGATTGTCCGAATGAAATCAACGTAAGGGTGTGGTAGGATCCTAATATATGTTATATCCGACGACTTTTACGGACAATCCGAAAAACCTTATTAACGTTGCACTTGACGATATGGGCGCGGAAGCAGTACTACGTTTACGCGAAGCGGGTTTTGAAGTCGTTGCCGGGGTGCAAGTTGCCGATGTGCCGACCATCACCGAGATCGCGCGTCAAAAGGCAGTCCTTGAGTTTTGCCCAAATGATGTCACTAAGCGCTTTGGTGATCAAGCTATGATGGAGCATTGGCTTGGAAAAAACGGCGGTCGTGGTGCATTCCTGCTTCGTGAAATAAAGACGCAGCAAATTCGTGGGTATGGTTGGACTGGCCTGTCGAAGTGCGAACAACTACCGGATTACGCGCACACGTTCGGTGTAAGGCTTGACGAGCGTGTCGGTGGAAGGGGTTTCGGGGCGCTGTTCGTCGCAGCCATCTTTTCCGGGTCCAAAGTACTGTATAGCACAAGGGGTATCTGGGGAGAGGCCTGGGGCAGTAACGTGGGAGCAGTGAAGACATATCTTCGCATTGGCGCGGTACTGGTGGCGACAACCGACGGCTGGCGGTCTACGCTTGGCACGGAGCAGGATGAAGTATATGGTAAGCGGCGGGATATCCGGTTACTTATGAAATTTCCGAATACCCTTATCTAAGACATAATATTGACAAAATGATTAACTTTTGTTAAAGTATTTATATTGTATTAAACATACCAATACAAATACAAACATGAAAACTGAAACCATACGTACTAGAAATGTCGTACTCACTTCACTAAGTGCCTGGGTGCTGACCCTCGCGACCCTCGTAGCGAGCATACATGCAATTCGGCAGCAGGTAGTAGTCAGTACCATGCGACCGGCATTTGCCTATGCAAATAACGGCGAGAACCTATATAACCGAAACGACAACGAGAACGAAACCGTACATATGCCCACTAAATTCGACATTGGTCTGCGAGTTGCTGCAATTTCCGGTAAGAAATAGATTAATCAGCTGCCGGTGGATAACTAAAGCCATAGCGTCTCGTAGCGGGTGGACGCCAGTATTTAGCACTACATATTGTGGGTATGCAAATAAATATTGAGAAACTGTGGATAAGTGGTGTCAGAACCACCACCTTTTTCATATAAAAGTACTTGTACGTGGGTAATAGTGGGTAGTATTATCAGGTCAGTGGGTAAATGTGGGTAGCACGGACAGCAGAACTGCGCAGCGCTCACCAAAAATAAAAAAAACCACTAGTCAATAAATTAACAACTCCAAATGGCCAATATAGACTATTTCGAACGCAAGCTAGACGACAAGAGGCGGTTAACCATACCCACCGAACTTCGAGACGAATTTGCAAGCGGGGTAGTTGTCACACGAGGCTTCAAGCAGTACCTGCATCTATACTCCAAAACGGTATGGGACGAACTGGTCGAACCTAAACTCAAGGGCGATGTCCTGAGTGAAGAAACAGCCGACCTGAACGTTCAATTCCGACGAGGCAAGACAGAAGGTGCCATTGATGGCAAGCAGGGACGAATCGCACTCGAGCAGCATTTACTCGATTATGCGGGTATCGAACGAAGCGTAGTGGCGACCAGGGCAGGAGCGTATTGGCGGCTTGAGCCAGGCGAGTAAT
>CAYVOS010000072.1:0-4829 GCA_964453515.1 uncultured Candidatus Saccharibacteria bacterium
AAAGCTGGTGCGGCAGTTATCGCAACTGGTCGAAGTGACTTTCCAAATCAGGTCAATAATTCCCTGGCTTTTCCGGGAATATTCCGTGGCGCCCTCGATAATCACATCCGCCAAATCACTGATGAACATAAGATTGCAGCAGCCGAAGCATTGGCCGCCTTAGTCGAACAGCCGAACCCAGAAAAAATTATACCCGGACCATTTGACCCGGGCATCGTTGCTGCCGTTTCAAACGTAATACGTTAACCAACGACGCGGTAAACTTCTTCAACTGTTGTCTGTCCAGCAAGAGCCTTTAGGATACCATCTTGCAGCATGGTACGCATGCCGCTTGCTATGGCAGCCTCTTCAATATCTTGTGTCGACAGAATACCTGTGTGATTCTCAAGCAATTTGCGAATTTCACCCGTCATCAAAAACTGTTCACGAACGGGGACTTGTCCTTTGTATCCATAGGGGTTTTCTGGTGAACTCCCCGGCTTGTAAAGCTGCAGCGCTTCCAGGTTTGGACGTTCAATATTTGCCGGAAGTGATTCGATGACTTTGCTAAGCTTTTCAAGCGTAGCTTGGTCGGGTTTGTATGGTTGCTTCGTTGCTTCATCAAGGCAGCGCACGAGGCGCTGTGCCATAACCAATCGGATACTGGAGACAAATAATGGGTTTTGGCCGATAACGTCTGCCAAACGCGTGAGTGCAGCCGAGGCGTTATTGGCATGGAAGGTACAAAGCACTAAGTGGCCGGTTAGGGCTGCCTGCAACGCGGTTCGTGCGGTATCGTTATCTCGAATCTCACCAACCATTACAATATCCGGGTCAAGACGTAGGACTGCGCGCAATTTAGCGGCAAAGGTTTCGTCATTGCCCTTCTCGCTCGATCGCACTGAAATTTGCGTAATACCTGGAAACTGAAATTCTACCGGGTCTTCAACGGTAATGATCTTGCGCTCTTCGTTGTTTAGCGTGTTCAGAACAGAGTACAGCGTAGTTGTCTTACCAGACCCAGTCGGACCAACAATCATAACAAGGCCACTTGGCTTGGTGATAATATCGTCAATAATTGCCCGCTCCTGTGTAGACAGCTTCAATTTATCCAGGCTGTACATGGTTGCTTCCATATTAAAGAGACGCATAACAATATCCATGCCGTTGATCGTGTGGACTGTTTCCAAACGAATGTTGACGTCTACAATTTCTCCGGTTGCCATTTTAATTCTCTGTGCAATATGACCCTGCTGAGCTTCATCAGTGGAGGTCGATACATTACCAGCACTTGCGACTGCAGATACGAGAATGCGGTATTTGTCGAAGCTGAGACGCGCAACCGGGTGTAAAACCCCATCAATACGAAAACGAATGCGTACAAATTCAGGCTGAGTTTCAATATGTATATCCGACGTGTTTAATTGGTGTGCTTGCTGCACAAGATATGCAAGCATATCATCTGCACGCACTTCTTCAAGCACTTTTGAGACATTGGTAATAAGATCTTCTGATCCGGCATTACTAACAGTAATATCTTTGTATTCAATTTTCTTCGGGGGGTCATAGAGACTCATGTACTCGCGGAATCCGTTATCAGAAATAAGGACGTAAGCCAGGCGCTGATCTTGAAAACGCTTCTGAAGATTATTCATCGTCTGTTGCGACGTTGTCGTTGTCACCCCAAACAAGATGTTACTCTTATCCGCATTGATCGGAACCAAGCGCATCTTATACATCTCGTCGTTCGTTAAGATACCGCTAAACAGTGGCTTTGTCTGCAGCTGCGATGTATCGATATAGCGTAGATTCAGGAGCTGCGCACGCCGTTGCGTGGCACGCTCTTCGTCAGTACGGTGCTCCAATGACATGCCATCAGTATAGCATGAGCGTTATGCAGGAACGCTGCCTTTGTCATATACTCTAACCTACAGAAAATATGCGTGAAATTGTTCTAATCGCCCACAACTTACGAAGCTGCCATAATGTCGGTTCTTTACTCAGAACTGCGGATGGATTAGGTATCAAAAAGGTGTATCTTACGGGCTATACACCGTACCCACAACACCCTAACGATACAAGGTTGCCTCATCTATCTACGAAAATTTCGAAGCAAATTTCAAAGACGGCACTCGGTGCCGAAGTTATGGTTCCGTGGCAACACCATGATGGAATTACCAACCTTCTTGTGGGGCTCAAAGCAAATGGATTTACAATTGCTGCAATTGAGCAGTCCCACCATGCCGTATCGCTGCCCGAGTATGCCCCACCGGGGAAAATAGCCCTGCTTGTCGGTCGTGAAGTTGAAGGCGTAGAGCAAGCAGTCCTTGCGCTTTGTGACAAGATTCTTGAGATACCCATGTTCGGAACTAAAGAATCGTTTAACGTGGTACAAGCCGCCGCCATGGCGATGTTTCACTGTCGTTTTTCAAGCTAAACGCGCTTATGCTACACTAAGAGTGAAAGAGAAAACAATCAATGGTCCTCGTAACTAAAACAAAGCGGACTCCTGAGATACACCATAAAAAGCGTAGCGGCCAACACCACAAACATAGCCAGCACTACGTTAAGCCGTACTTGCCTTACCTACCGCTTATAGCCATCGTGGGGATTGGCGTAGTGATCAATAGCACGTGGAGTAACCATGTACATAGCGTGCTCGGCGCCTCAACTGATATTACTTCAACACAATTGTTGATGGATACGAATATACAACGGGCTAAGGACAAGGAATCTTCATTGCAACTCAATAATCTTCTTACCGAAGCCGCGCAAGGTAAAGCTGACGACATGGTAACGCGCAATTACTGGTCTCACGACACTCCAGACGGACGTACCCCATGGTCATTCATTAGCGCTACCGGTTACCAATTTGCATCGGCAGGTGAAAACTTGGCGTTTGGTTTTAACTCCAGTGAATCCATCATGAACGGATGGATGAATAGTCCTGAACACCGCATAAATGTGCTCGACGATGTGTTTACTCAAGTTGGGTTCGGAATCGCAAAATCTCCTAACTTCCAAGGGCACGGTCCTGAAACTATTGTTGTGGCCGAATACGCAGAACCAGCAAGCATGGTTACTACAGCTACTGCGAGTGGCGGCAGTTCGCTTCCGGCAGCAGTAGTGTCTACGCCTCAAGCATCAAACGTTTCAAGGTTGCAATCAATTTATTCCAGTGAATCATGGGTCATCTTTGCTGTGTCAATTGTCACTGCCCTAGCAATCCTCTGGTTCATAATTCGACACGGCTTGCTTTTCCACCGTGTAGTAGTGAGAGGCGAAGAATTTATCGTCCACCACCCAATGCTTGACGTCGTTATCGTGGCCGTCGCAACACTAGGAGTGTTTCTTACCCGGACAGCTGGGTTTATTCACTAGCTTTGCTGCAATTTTTGCAGTACGAGCAAGCAAATTAAGTACACCACAACAGCTATTATTCTAGATAAAAATCAACCGGGAGAGTTTCCAGAAGACGGTGCTAGACGCATCTGTCGCGATAAACTCAATTGTGATGCTGTCCCAAAACGTTTCCTGAGCCTAATGTTCCGGCATAGAAATAGCTATGACATCTTCCTCACGGATATAGAAATGGAGCTGATAGGATAATCACAGCCAAACGTGCATTAAGCGAAAATCGATGTCACACAGTGCGTCGATCAAAAATGGACCGATAAGCCGATGATTGAAATGTCGAGTGGCTCGCAAAGGTTCTTACTGTTCGAGTATCTTTCTAGCTGATCAGGAATTATTCGATAGCAATGATTTGATAGATTCCCTTGAGAGATCTGATTTAGTCACTTGATGTTTTTATAACTTGTACCACCGTGCCTTCTATAAAAGCATCGACATTATCTTGGGCGCTCAAGAAAATAGGATTGTAATACTCAGTTGATTCAGACATCAGCGTAACTTGTTCGTGCTCGTAGTCAAAAATGATGCGCTTGATGTTCACACAGTTATCATAATCTGCAACAACGATTTCACCGTTACGAGGAGTCTGTTTGCTACGGTCCACCACAATATAGTCGTTTTCGTTAATGGTAGCCCCGTGGAGTTTGGCGCAATTCATGGAGTTACCACTAACTCGCAGTGCAATTAGTTTAGGATAATTCTTGGACCGAAGTAGTTGCGGCGATACCTTGATATACGCCTCAGGATGTTCATTAGCCAGCATAGTCGCCGGACCAGCATTAGCCGCACCCATAAGCGGCAGATTAATAAGCCGAGGTTTTACTGATGGTTGCGCCATTTGCTGTGGAGAAACCGTTATCGGTCGGTCAGAGACTGTCAATAAACCACTACCTATTAATTGCTCCATGTGATACTTAACAACTTGGGGATGCACGCGATGCTCGGGATCGGAAGCTATTTGCCGTCCAATTTCACGATAACTCAAATTTGTTAGCAGCCGTATTTTACGTAAATCCAAAATGGCTTGTTGAATAGGGTGTATTATTCTCACTTTTTTCAGTATACCATAATCATCTATCTACTCTTATTGACACCCCCTTCAATGATTTGTTACACTAATTGTAGAAAATGGTTAGTTGGGAGATCTAACCTGTGGCTGTACAAAAAAACTAAAAAAGTGAGGGTACCATGCAACAGTTAAGTTTACTAAAGACAACACAACGTGAAGAAGTTAGAGCTATTCTACGGCGCGCAAAAGCGAATAATCTCGTTGGGGCCCGTTACTTGAGCGGAAGAAGCACCGACCGACTCGGCCACCCTTTTACAGGACTCTTAAAAGCCACGATTTGGCTTAATGCCAAGCCAATTCCAGGTAAATACCTTGCCTGATGGCGCCAAGATCCTTGCGGTGCACAGATGTATTGGCATGACTACGG
>CAYVOS010000073.1:0-4822 GCA_964453515.1 uncultured Candidatus Saccharibacteria bacterium
GCTGCCCTTAGGATCGGTAAAAGTAACAATTGTGTTGTTGAAAGTCGCCAGTACGTGCATTTGCCCTGATGGCACACTGCGCTTGGCTTTTTTCTTCTTTGTGGTAGTTGTAGTAGTAGTTTTCTCTGCCATATTCATATACCTATGTCTTTGATGCCACCTTCTTAGCAGTACCACCCACCGTTACTTTCTTGCCGCGCCTAGTACGAGCGTTGGTTTTCGTACGTTGACCACGTGATGGCAGGCTAGCTTTGTGACGAAGGCCACGGTATGCACCGATGTCCTTCAATCGCTTGATATTGCCACTGACAATACGTTGCAGCTCACCTTCAACGGTGTAGTTATTGTTAATAACTTCCTGAATACGGCTGATTTCACCGTCATTCAGATCTTTGACGCGAACCGTCAGTTCGACGTCGGCTGCTTTCAAAATGTCAGCAGCACTCTTTGGGCCGATGCCATAGACGTAGGTCAATGCGATCTGAACCTGCTTCTCGCTGGGGATGGTTACGCCAGAAATTCTTGCCATAGTCCTACCTAACCCTGCCTCTGCTTGTGCTTTGGCTTCAACTTGTTGATAACATAAATCCTACCTTTGCGGCGGACGATAATGTCATCAGGACTGATCTTTTTTACACTTGCACGCACTTTCATGCGGATCATGCTCCTTCTTAGTTTAGTGCACGACACACTGCTTAAAATTTATAACTATGATTTGCGATAGGTGATTCTGCCCTTCGTGAGATCGTAAGGGGTTAACTCAACCGTAACGCTGTCACCGGGTACGATGCGGATGAAGTGCTTCCGCATTTTTCCAGCAACGTGAGCTATGATTTGATGGCCATTTTCGAGTTCGACGCGAAATTGAGTCCCTGGTAGAGTCTCAACAATAGTACCCGTAAGCTCGATTACTTCCTTATTTGCGACCATAAATATAACTTAGTGCAAATTATAGCAGTTGTTACGGCGTTTTGCAAAGAGTTTTTACATGTTTCTTAGGAGTTTTTACGTCCGGGTAGACGTGGTAGAAACTTAAAACGACGTGTTGCAGTTCCGGCTTCGAGCGGATTAGACTCTGATTCGTAGAAAAAGTCTGGTTGGCTATACTGATCGTAGGTGACCATCAGAGCTCGAGACTCGACCGCACGGAGCGTTTGCAGCGATACAGAAACAAGGATCAAGATACTCGTACCGCCAATTGCGATGTTTTGGTTGATGTAAATCTGTGCCACAATCGGCAAGAGCGCTAGGATGCCGAGGCTGATAGCGCCAAAAAACGTCAACCGAGTTACGACTTTACCTAAGTACTTCTCCGTCTGCAAGCCTGAGCGCACACCTTCAATGTATCCACCTTGCTTGTGAAGATTCTCAGCAATTTCTTTTGAGTTAAAGGTAATACTGGTATAGAAGAAAGTGAATATAAAGACTAATAGAAAGTAGGTGATCGGGTAGATCCAGGGTGTTAAACCGCCAGCAGCAAACGTCTGTGAAGTCGGTGATTGAAACCAGGTAACTAATTGCGTCCCGATGTGTTGAAGTCGCGCGCTATGTGCACTGCTCATCAGTTGACCGGCAAAGCTCGGTACGCTTAAGAAAGCTACCGCGAAGATGATCGGTACGACGCCAGCGGTTATGAGTTTTACTGGAAGAATGGTCGTAACACCACCATAGGTACGGTTACCCTGTACCCGCTTCGCATAATTTACCGTGATATTGCGCGACGCTTCATTTAACTTTACGACAAGCCAGGTCACAATAATGGTTGAGAGTAGCAATATAACACCAATAATGAAGTTATGGCGGTCAAGTGGATAGGTATGCCCGAATACTTCCCAATGATTAGATTTACCATAAATAGTGCTCCAGATTTGCGAGAAGGTGGAGGGTAAACGACTGACGATGCCGACGGTAATAATCAAGGAAATACCATTACCGACACTTTGTTCGGTTACCAGCTCCCCGAGCCACATAAGTAACATTGATCCACCGGTGAGAGCCGAGACCATCAATACCCAAGTGAAGAATGTTGCATGGGCAGTAATATCCCCAACACCACCGATACTCTGAGCTGATTGTCTCACCAGATAAATAGCGCCTATCGACTGGATGATTGCCAGCGGAAAGGTCAATATACGGGTGTACTGGTTAATCTTTTTCTGGCCGAACTCACCTTCTTTATGGAGTGCTTCAAGTTTCGGAATCGCTTTTGTAAGTAATTGCATAATGATCGAGGCGTTAATGTATGGGCCAAGACCGGCAATCATAATTGAGAAGTTGGCAAGCGCACCGCCACTTAAGACGTTCACAAAGTTCAAGAATTGCGGCGTGTTTGATGAGTTGAATAAGTTATCAAGGACCTGGCGCAACGTCTGTGGGTTACTAAGCGGAATCGGTATGTGAGCCATGATTCGGAATACTAGCAAGATACCGACGACTGCTAGCAGACGCTTGCGCATGTCTTTATTGCTAAGCGACTTAACGATAATTTTCCAGTTCATATATGTGTTAAATCCCTACAATCTCTCAAAAGTTTCTACTATACAATACCGTTAATCGCAGGCTTACGCAACCTCACTTGGCACTTCAGTGGTAGGAATGCCAATGTAGCCACCGCTCTGGTATACTGCGCCGTCCCGCGGTCGCGGTGCGTGGATCTGGTAGTCATGTTCGACAAGTATGGCACCAATAAAAAGAGACCTGCCTTGTTTCGAACAGGTCTCATTGTGTGAGATGTTAGAAACTATTTAGTCTCTTTCTTCTCTTTTTTGCTGCGACCAACTTGAGGAACAGTATCAAAACTGCCACCAGCCTTCTGTATTGCAGCAATGGCGTTTTCGCTTGCAGATTGGAGCTTAACAGTCACTGCTCTTGAAACTTCACCCTTAACGAGTAGTTTCACGTTGACGTAAGGGTTGGTTACTAGACCTGCTTCAGCTACTACAAAGTTGTCTATGGTCTTAGCCTTCAAACTGTTCAGCTGACTAGTGAACACATTCTCTGTAACCGGTTTGTGTGACGTAAAGCCGTGCAGTTTCGGCAGGCGTTGCATCAACGGATTCTGACCACCTTCAAATCCTGGCTTGCGTGAAGAGCCGGCACGGGCTTTCTGACCTTTGGTACCACGTCCGGCAGTCTTACCTTGACCGGCTGCGATACCACGACCGACACGCTTTGCGCTGCGGTTCTTAGTTACGTCTAAGTCGTTAAATTTCATGGCTACTTCTCCTCAGCTTTCTTAGCTAGAGTTTTTTTAGTGGCAGCCTTTTCTTTCATGGTAACCCACTCTTTTGCAGGCTGAATGCTGCTGAGGGCTGCAATGGTTGCGTAAGCTGTGTTGGTCTTATTAGTTGAGCCAAGTGATTTGGAAAGTGCGTTGTGCACGCCAGCTACTTCCAGGACAGTTCGGACAACACCGCCGGCAATAAGACCGGTACCGGCGCTTGCAGGCTTTAGTAAGATGCGTGCACCACTTACCTTGGCCTCGGCTTCGTGTGGTAGAGTACCCTTGTACAGGTGCACTTCTACCATGTGTTTCTTGGCAGCTTCAGTCGCCTTAGTAACAGCCGCAGTTACGTCTGCACCTTTTGCGCTACCAATTCCAACGCGTTTTTTGCGGTCACCGACCACTACAAGTGCACGGAAACGGAAGCGACGTCCGCCTTTTACTACACGCGCAACGCGATCAATGTTAAGCGTACGCTCGTCAAAAGCTTTTTCTTCTGGTGCTTCGACTGGGCGGCGACTTCGTTTGTCTCGGATATTTTGCGGTGCAGCCATTTAAAACTCCAATCCTGCTTTACGTGCTGCGTCAGCTAACGCTGCAACCTTACCATGGTACAGACGGCCACCGCGGTCAAGTACAACTGTCTTGACTTTAGCAGCCTTTGCCTTCTTAGCAATTTCAGTCCCTACCCAAGCGGCCTTCTCACTCATAGTACCCGCAGGCACTTTTTGGCCAACGGTAGTTGCGTATGCGAGTGTATGCTGCTTCGTGTCATCAATGATTTGTACACTGATGTGTCGGTTACTAACAAATACACTCAGACGAGGTCGTTCAGTAGTGCCAGTGATACGCGAACGAATGCGATACTTACGGCGCGCCAGATTCTGCAATTTGTGCGATAGATTATTCATATACTCTTACCTATTTGTCCTTGCCTGATTTACCACTCTTACGGATAATGCGTTCGTCAGCGTATTTAATTCCCTTGCCCTTGTATGGTTCAGGCTTCTTGAGCGCGCGAATTTCGGCTGCAACCTGTCCTACCTGCTGCTTGTCGATACCACTTATAGTGATGTTGTTCTGCTCAACAGTAGCAGTTATGCCCTGTGGCAACTTGAAGATAACATCATGTGAGAAACCGAGATTGAATTTAAGGTCGGCTCCTTGCATATTAACGCGGTAACCGACACCGTTAATCTCCAATTTCTTAGAGAAGCTCTGGCTGACGCCAACGACCATATTGTTAAGTAGTGCGCGCATCAGACCATGTTTGGCACGGATCTTTGGTTCATCGTTCTCGCGCATCACGACCAACAGGTTTTCTTCTTGTTTGACGGTTATACCAGGCATAGTGAATTGCTTGAGGGTACCCTTAGGACCCGCAACTGTGATTTCACTAGCGTCGACAGTGATTGTCACACCGCTTGGTATGGTAACCGGCAGTTTTCCTACTCGACTCATTATTCTTCCTTTTAATAAACCTTACAAATTAATTCACCACCAACGCCTTGCTTCTTAGCTTCGGCACCGATCATCATTCCTTTTGAAGTAGAGATAATGACGATACCACGGCCGCGCTTGATGATTGGAATCTCAGCA
>CAYVOS010000074.1:0-2349 GCA_964453515.1 uncultured Candidatus Saccharibacteria bacterium
AGCCCCCTGTTAAACAATGCAGCCTATCCGGATTGGTAGGCTCCTGATTGCTGAGAAGAATTTTACCGTCAGTGCTGATACTGTATGCCGTAACAATTCGACGCTGTACCTTTCTCAAGCATTTCCTTTCAAGGCCAGCTTGACCCGCTCTTCAACGGACAGATCAGCTGCAACGTGTTGCAATGCCTTGCTCGCATCCTGCAGCGAATATCCAAGTGACACCAGTGCTTCAACTGCCTCGTCTTGAACAAGTGTATTCTCAGACGTAAGCAGTCCTGCAGCTCCCAGCTCCACCCCCTCCAAGCCAACTTTATCTTTCAGTTCCACGACCACGCGTTCCGCAACACGCTTGCCGACTCCTGAAGCGCGCTGGATAAATTTAACATCGCCACCGGCAATTGCCTGGCGCACGTGGTCGATACTACCGATACTGAGAATGCTTAAGGCCATTTTAGGACCGACGCCATTTACGCCGAGCAGTTGCTCGAACATTTTTTTGGCATCAAGATTTACAAAACCGTAAAGATCATGCGCGACCTCACGAATATGCTCATAGACATATACTTTTGCGCTATCTCCCTGATTCAGCCGACCGTAATCTTCGGTTGTCACGAACACACCATACCCGACTCCGTGGACATCAAGTACTACTATGTCTAATAATTTTTCGGCAACCACGCCAGAAAGTGTCGCAATCATTGACACTATTATCGCACAGTAGTTACGCTCGTGCTAAATCTAAACGCTTACGCTTCAGGCGGGAATGTTGGTACATCACCAGCATCTGGCGTTTCAGCAGAAGCATCAGGAGTAACGGGCGGTACATCACCAGCTTCGGGAGCGGCAAGAGGTACATCGGCAGGCATACTCGGTGCATCAAACGGAGACGGATCGGCAATGGCAGGCGTATCAGCTGGCGCTGTAGTGTCAGGTGCTGAGCCAAAGCCCGGAGCTGATGCCACTGGTGATCCCATGTCATCACTGAGTCCTGAAGTTGGACTAATTTCCGTTGGTTGCATGGGGTCTTGGCCCTCACCGGCATCCGGTGGCATTGCAGGCTGCATGCCTCCTGGTTGCGCATCAATCGGATTTACATTTTGTTGGTCGTCAGCTGGAGGCATTGTACGTCTCTCCTTTTGTTTTAGTGCTAATGTTTAACACTCTAACACAATACAGCGGCTACCTCAAATGAGCGGTCATCGAATGGCAAATTGCCGCCGCAAGCGCATCGGCACAGTCATCAGGTTTTGGTTGTTCTTTTAGCTGCAAAATAACCCGCACCATTTCCTGCATTTGTTTCTTATCAGCTCGCCCATACCCGGTGATTGCCTGTTTAATTTGTAGTGGTGTGTACTCATGGAGTTCAAGCCCTGCCTGTTGCCCGCAGAGCAGTACCACGCCCCGGGCTTGCGCTACTGACATGGCAGTGGTTACGTTCTGGGCGAAAAATAATTTTTCTACCGACATTATACTCGGCTTTGTCTCGGCAATGATATCCGTTAATTCTTCATAAATTGTTGCCAGGCGAATTGCGTCGTCCTGCTTCACGGGCGTCCTAATAACCCCCGCAGTCACCAGCTGGGCTTTATGCCCGCTTGCTTCGATCACACCGAAGCCTAAAATGCCGGTGCCTGGATCTATGCCTAATATCCGCATTGTTTTAGTATAAAATAAATTAGCATGACTACGACTGACTTTACTTTTTTTACTTCTGAAGAATATTGGGCTGAGGTGCTCGTGCAATTTGCAAAATCAAAAGCTGGCGACCGAATCGCTATGATCGTAATGGGCTTCGATCCCGTGGAGTCGCCGGTCGAGAAAGTTTCACAGGCGCTGATTGACGCATTGGAGCGCGGTGTGAATGTTAGTCTGGTCGTGGACGCATATACCTTTCTACTCAACCCGAAAGTTGAGCTGCCCGGACCACTGTGGTTCCAGTCAAATTTACGCTACATCACGCATGCGTTTAAGCCTCAACTGCGGGTGATCAACGCTATCAGAAGCAACTCGAACGGACAGGCAACGATCATCAATAAACCAGGAAGACCCTTCCCCAATCCGGTTGCCGGCCGAAATCATATTAAGTACACCATCATTAACGATCGGGTGTTTGTTGGCGGCTGCAATATGTACCATACCTCGTGGTTAGACCTCATGGTCAGCTGGAACGACAAAGTTACCGCAGATTATTTATATGACATTATTCAAAACCTCCACCGTGTGGAGAGCACGAAAGTGCTCTTTGGCGGCCAAGACCAGGAAGTCGCGCTCGACGCCGACACGGCGCTATACATTGATTCGGGCAAGAAGAACCAATCGTTGATCTTCAAAAAAGCACTCGAACTGATT
>CAYVOS010000074.1:2359-4798 GCA_964453515.1 uncultured Candidatus Saccharibacteria bacterium
AGTTCTTTCCAAACAGCATTACTGCAAAACATCTAGCCGCCGCGCACGAACGTGGCGTCAATGTAGAGATTATCTATTCACACCCCACCAAGCAAGGACGCATCGGTGGCCTGGGTCAGCAGGTGAGTATTCTTCGCGAACGGTCCAGGCATCCTGCAGAACTCTTCCAAAAAATGCTTCCCAAATCCGGACCTGGGTTACATGCCAAACTCATCGCAACTGAAAAGGGTGCTATCATCGGTAGTCATAATTATGTCCAAGCCGGCATCTTTCTTGGTACTGCCGAGATCGCGCTACTTAGGTACGATACGCTGTTTGCAAAAGACGCAATCGCCGCACTCAAACGAGAACTAGTTTTCTAATTTAGAGCAGGTCTTCTGGGATATCGAAGTTAACGTAGGTATTAGTCACATCATCGATATCCTCGAGCGCATCCATCAGGCGCATAATTTTACCAGCAGTATCCTTGTCAGTAACTGCAACGGTGTTATTCGGAACATACGTTAATTCGGCTTCCGTGATAGTGAGACCGGCGTCTTTCAGCGCATCCCTCACCTTAGCAAGTTCGGTAGGATCTGTATAAATAACCGTCTCGTCGCCCTCATTCTGTACATCGTCTGCACCGGCATCAATTGCCTGCATGAGAATATCATCTCCAATGCCGTTAATCCTGATCATGCCTTTACGGTCAAATTGGAAGGCAACCGCCCCCTTCTCAGCAATGTTGCCACCGTGTTTGGAAAACGCCAGCCTTACTTCCGGATACGTACGGTTTATATTGTCAGTAGCAACTTCAGCTAAGAGTGCAACACCGCCCGGCCCATACCCTTCGTATGTAAGTTCTTGCAGTTGAGCCGCATCTTTGTCTTTAACTCGGTCGATTGCACGCTGGATATTGGCCGCCGGCATATTGGCAGCTTTGGCTTTATCTATTGCCAAACGTAGTGCAAAGTTCGTCTCCGGGTCAGTGCCAGCACGTGCCGCAATGGCAATATTGTTACCTATTTTCGTGAATATCGCGCCACGGGCTGCATCCTTTGCGCCTTTTTCACGCTTAATCGTAGACCATTTTGAGTGCCCAGACATGTCGCTCCTTCGAGATTTTCAGCTTTCGTATCTGTTATTATACCATGTGGTACTTGAAATGGCACGCCCGTAGCTTTGAGAGACCTAGTAAATATAGGCGGAGAACTTGCTCACCGGACTGTATGAATAACGGAAGTGCCCTTGCCAGTCATAGTTCATCTCGCTCACCAGTAGGTATCCAGCCGGTACTACCTGACCAGCATACTTCTGTCCCGGTAGTGCCTGCACGATTGCCACGTGTCCATAAGCACCGGCCGTTTCAACTGCTATAGCACCAACCGCTGGCAAAGCGTGCGATGGATAGTTTGCCGTCGATGCCCAATACTTAGCATCATCGAACACATGGAAGTTTGAATGGCCCTCAATAGCCGTGAAGTACCAGTATGCGTATGATGTACATTCTCTGTTAATTGGATCGTTGGTATACGCTACGGTAGGGACGGAGTCCATCGGTGCGTTGCACCAGATCAAAGGATACCCGCCGTTACCGTCACCTGCATCGCAAGCGCCACCATTACCACTGGTTAGATCCACAATTGATACGTCCTGCGTGCCGCTTTGAATAAGGGCCGCCTGTTGAGCACGTAGTTGCGTAATAATGGGCACCGGCGTCGCATCATTTGGCCGAATCAGCGAGCCAACATGTGTTATGCCTACTGCAAAGCCGCCAACACTTCGAGCAAGATTTACGTTAAATTCAACGGTACCCAAAACGGAATCGATCGCATAATTGACACCGCTACCAGTCGCTTTTGCCGTACCGATTGCGACCCTCCCGATAAAGTGACCCGTTACCCTCATAATGGATTCTTCACTATATACCGCAAACATAAAAGCGTTCTGCACGCCATGCGCGGCGCCCATCACTGCCACGTACCCACCATGTTCAATCGCACCATTGAAATGCGTGAGCCCCGTTGCCAGCGACATAGTGCCACTCAGTAATCTTACCTCGATCGTATTAGAGCCGCCCCTGATATCGTAAGTCAACTGGGCCAGGGCGTTAGTAATAACATTCGGGCTATCGTTGGCAATTTGTGTCGATTGACCGTTATTCGATGCCCTGATTCGCGCCTCAATGGTTGCCCGGTGCGTTTGCACCGTTGTTCCTAATATAGTCGTTAACAAGAGGTAAATGGCTATAGAAGCAAGGACGAAAAAATATCGCCGTTTCTCTATAACCATGTCTACAAACTCATACATAGGGCGTCACGACACTAAACCTAGCAGTAAAAGTTATACTATACCCTAATGTTGCAAAATTTGCATGCATAAGCACTAAATTTGTTACTACCATCACCCTAAAATAAGGCCATTACTAGGACACTAAGCTGTCAAGGTATATACCTTTCT